>DATKFF010000606.1:0-4310 GCA_035511595.1 Solirubrobacteraceae bacterium
GTGCAGCGGGTGGCGATGCGCCAAGTCGATGTCCCGGTCGGACGCGTCGTCTACACCCCGCTGCTCACGCCCAGCGGTGGTTTCAAGCAGGACCTGACGATCATGCGCCTGGCCGACGATGTCTTCCGCTTCGTCACCGGCGGCGCCTACGGGATGTCGGACCGCAAGTGGGTCGCCGATCATTTGCCCGCCGATGGTTCAGCGCAGGTGCACGACCAGACCAACGCGTGGTGCACCCTCGGCCTGTGGGGGCCGCGCGCCCGTGACGTCCTCGCGAGCGTCACGAGCGCCGACGTCTCCCACGAGGCGTTCCCGTTCGCGCGCTGCCGGACGATCGAGGTCGGGCCGCTGTCGGTGCTCGCGTCGAGGATCTCCTACGTTGGCGACCTCGGCTGGGAGCTCTACGCGCAGATCGAGCAGGGCGCGCGTCTGTGGGAGATCATCGCCGAGGCTGGGGCGCCGCACGGGATCGTCCCGGCGGGGATCGGGGTCTACGGCACCACCGGTCGGCTGGAGAAGTGCTACCGCGCATACGGCGCCGAGCTCGACGCCGACTACAACGTGGTCGAGGCCGGGATGGCGTGGGGCAAGGTCAAGGACGAGGATTTCATCGGCAGGAACGCACACATCCGCCACCGCGAGGAGGAGCCGGGCGCGGTGATGTGCGCGCTGACGGTCGACGACCACGCGTCGCAAAGCGGCGTCAAGCGATACATGCTCGGCAGCGAGCCGATCCTCACCCCCGACGGCGATCCGCTGGTCGACCGCAAGGGCCGGCGCTCGTACGTCACAAGCGCCGGGGCGGGACCGTCGGTCGGCAAGCACATCCTGATGGGATACCTCCCGCCAGAGCACGCGGTTGTCGGCGCGCAGCTGGCGGTCGAGTACATGGGCGAGCGCTACCCGGTGACCGTCGTCAGCAACGACTCGACGCCGGTGTTCGACCCCGACAACACCCGCGTTCGGTCGTAGCGGTGAACATCCTCGTCAGCGTTAAGCGGGTGCCGCTGACCGGCGGCAAGATCGTCCTCACCGACGACGAGCGCGCGATCTCGACCCGTCACCTCGGGTTCACGATCAGCCCACACGAGGAGTGCGCCGCCGAGGAGGCGATCCGGATCACCGAGCAGCATGGGGGCTCTTCCACCGTGCTCACGCTGGGTCCGCCCGAGGCAGAGGAGCAGCTGCGCGACATGATGGCGATCGGCATCGATCGCGCCGTGCACCTCGTCACCGACGGCGAGGAGTGGGATCCGCAGGCGACCGCGGCGGCGATCGTCGACGCGGTGCGAGCGGCGCCCGAGCCATATGACCTGTTGCTGTTCGGCAACGAGTCCGCCGACGCGGGTAACTACCAGGTTCCGATCAGGGTCGCCTACGCCCTCGGTCTCCCCTCCGTGACCGGCGTGAAGGGCATCTCGATCACGGAAGGGCACGTCCGCTGCGAGCAGGAGGTAGCAGGTGGTCGCGACGTGTACGAACTACCGCTGCCCGCCGTGGTCACAGTCAAGGAGGGACTGAACCTGCCCCGCTACCCGTCGGTTCCGGGGAGGCTTCGCGCGAAGCGCAAGCCGGTCGAGACGATCGCTCCTGGCCGCCCCGAGCCGCGCCTCGAGATGGTGCGCCTGAAGCTGCCGCCGGGCTCCGGCAAGCAGGTGGAGGTCCTCGGGCAGGGCCCCGAGGCGGCGCCGGCCGTGGTGGAGGTGCTTCGAGGCCTGGGGCTCGTATAGCGATGGTCCTGGTGTTCGTAGAGAAAGCCGACGACGAGCTCTCACAGCAGGCGCTCGTGTTCGCGCGTGCGCTCGATGAGGAGATCGAGGCCGTGTCGATCGACGCTCCGTACGCACCTGCCGCGTGGGCTTCCTCGATCGCCGACACGATCGCGGAACGCGCCCCCTCGACCGTCGTCGGCCCCGGCACCGACCGCGGTGACGAGCTGCTGGCCCGCGTAGCCGCCGGGCTCGACCTGCCGATGGCCGCCAACTGCACCTCGGTCGCTCCCGGAGACCCGGCAACCGTTACCCGCGTCCGGTGGGGTGGGAGTCTGCTCGAGGAGGCGCACGTACACGGCGCCCCGCTGCTTGTGACGGTCGCACCGCATGCCGTCGCCGCCGCGCCGGTCGAGGTCGAGATTGCCATGCTCACGCCGAACCTGGATGGCGCGATCGGCGTGATCGACCACCAGCACGCGACCGTCGCCGGCGTATCGCTCGCCGACGCGAACGTGGTCGTCTCCGGCGGGCGCGGAGTGGGCTCCGCGGAAGGGTTCGCGCCGATCGAGGAGCTGGCGGACCTGCTCGGCGCGGCGGTTGGCTGCTCACGCGCGGTGACCAGCGCCGGCTGGCGCCCCCACACCGACCAGGTGGGGCAGACCGGGACGAAGATCTCGCCCGAGATCTACATCGCGTGCGGGATCAGCGGCGCGACCCAACACATGGCGGGCGCCAAGGGGGCCAAGAAGATCCTCGCGATCAACCCCGACGCGGAGGCGTCGATCTTCGCCAGCGCCGACTACGCCGTGATCGGCGACCTGCACGAGGTGGTCCCGGCGATCTCCGAAGAGATCAGGAAGTCGAGGGCGAGATAGGGTTGCTCGCCGCCGGGCTCGTGCTGGCCGTGGCGGTCGCGGTCAGCGCTTCTCTGTTCGCCGTCCGCGTCAGCTTCTTGGTTCGGCTGCTGCGGGAAGCCCCCGCGGTCGAGCGCTCCGATCACGTGCCCGTCAGGGTCCGCAACGAGGCGACGATCGTGCTCGGCCAGCGCAAGCTGCTCCAGCGGCTCGGGCCCGGGCTCGCGCACGCGTTCATCTTCTGGGGCTTTCTGGTACTGCTGCCGACGATCCTGATCGCGCTGATCGGCGTCGTCGACAAGCACTCGACGCTCCCGTGGCTCGGACACCAGGGGTGGTATGCGTTGCTCGACGACGTGTTCGCGGTGCTCGTGCTCGTGGGCGTGCTCGCTGCGCTGTGGATCCGCAAGGTCCAACGACCGCGACGGTTTGAGGGCAGCCACCTCAGAGAGGCGGACCTGATCCTGGCGATGATCGCGACGATCGCGACGACCCTGCTCTTGTGGCACGCCACCCGGATCGCGCTGGGGTTGAACGAATGGCCGCGGGCATGGTCGCCGGTGTCGACCGGGCTCTCGCACCTGTTCGGCCGAAACGAGGCCACGCGAGTCCTCGAGCGGGTCTTCGTGTGGGTGCACGTGCTGACGATCCTGGCGTTCCTCGCCTTCCTCCCGCGCTCCAAGCATCTGCACATCCTTTCCGCAGCGCCGAACGTCTGGTTCGGGCGCACCGGCGCCGGCGGGAGGCTCGAACCGCTGCACTTCGACGACGAAGACGTACCGGAGGACGAGCTTCGGTTCGGGTCGGGAACGATCGAGGACCTCACCTTCAAGGAGGTCCTCGACGCTTTCTCGTGCACCGAGTGCGGCCGCTGCCAGGACGCCTGCCCGGCGTTCGCGACCGGCAAGATCCTGTCCCCCAAGCTCGTAATCATGGGGTTGCGCGACCAGCTGCTGGCGCAGGAATCCGCGCCGCTGGTGCCAAGCGCGGTCCCTGAGGAGTCCGTCTGGGACTGCGTGACCTGCGGGGCTTGCGTCGAGGTCTGCCCCGTCTCGATCGAGCACGTGGACCAGATCGTCGACCTGCGCCGGCACCTTGTGATGGTCGAGTCGAGCTTTCCGGCGGAGGCCGAGCCGATGCTCCGCGACGTCGAGCGCGCCTCGAACCCGTGGGGCAAGCCGCAGTCAGAGCGCGCCGATTGGGCGGCCGGGCTTGGCGTACGGGTGCTCGAGCCGGGCGATCCGGCCCCTGCTTATCTGTACTGGGTCGGCTGCGCGCCGTCGTTCGACGAGCGCGCACGCACCGCCGCGATCTCGACCGCCAAGCTGCTTCAGGCCGCGGGCGTCGACTTCGCGATCCTCGGACCGCGTGAAAGCTGCACCGGCGACCCGGCACGGCGGATCGGCAACGAGTACGTGTTCCAAGCGTTCGCAGAACAGAACGTGGCGACGCTGGAGGAGGCCGGAGCGACCAAGATCGTCACCGGCTGCCCGCATTGCTTCAACACGCTCGCCAACGAATACCCCGACTTCGGGGGCCACTACGAGGTGATCCATCACTCGGAGCTGCTCGCGCAGCTCGTCCGCGACGGCAACCTGGACCCCTCGCCGGCCGGCGGCCGCGCGATCACCTACCACGATTCGTGCTACCTGGCGCGCCACAACGACGTGACCGAGGCACCGCGCGAACTGGTCTCCGCGGTCGGCCGTCCCGTCGAGATGTCCCGCTCGCACAAGCGCACGTT
>DATKFF010000607.1:0-12788 GCA_035511595.1 Solirubrobacteraceae bacterium
GCAGCTCACCGCGATCGCGCGTCAGATGGTCGGACGCTGGGGAATGAGCGACGCGGTCGGCCTCGTGGCCGTGCTGCCGGTCGACGGACGCGGCCCGCTGCTGCCCGGCGCGAGCGATACCTCGCAGGCCACCCAGCAGCTGGTCGACGACGAGGTGCGCCGGCTGACCGACTCGGCCCACCGCGACGTGACCGAGCTGCTCATCACTCACCGGGAGCAGCTCGACAACCTCGCCACCGCCCTGCTCGAGTCAGAGACGCTCGACGGCATCGACGCCTACCGCGCCGCCGGCCTGCCGATGCAGGCCTCCGCCGCCGGCGAGTCGTAAGTCCGGCTGGGCGTCAGCCGGCCGGCGTGCCCGTCTCCTCCGGCTGCTCGACCAGCTCGTCCGGCGGGAGCTCCTCGAACCCGCCGGTACTGGTCCGGCGGACCGCGCTTCCGGCGAAGCTCCGCAGCGGGTGCGTCTCGGTCGCCTTCAGCTCCTCGCAGATACGCCTGGTGATCAGGAACACGAAGAACGGGACCACGAACGCCGTGACCCGGAAGAACCACACCTGGCCTTCGTACCCGAATCCGACGCTGACGAGGATCCGGTCGGCCGCGCCGGCGACGAAGATGATCGCCACCCAGCTGAAGAACGCCGCGCCGAGGGCAGTCCGCCAGGGCTTGTCGCGCGGCCGGTCGAGAAGGTCGTGGCGGCGGCGGTCTCCGGTGATCCTGCGCTCGGCCCACGGCCAGGCGTAGAGCGTCGTGAAAACCACCCCCGGAAACAGGATCCCGCCCCAGAACGGGTTCGGGACCCAGGTGTGGTTGAGGAAGTGGATGTCGAACCCCGGCATCAGTCGCAGGGCCCCGATCAGCCATCCGAGATACCAGTCGGGCTGCGCGCCGTTGGTGCCGAGCCACGGCTCATATGGCCCGTACTGCCAGATCGGGTTGACCTGGATCAGCCCGCCGAGCAGTACGAGTATCCCGGCCACCGCCACCATCAGCCCGGTCGCGCGCAGCGCGTACGCAGGCCACAGCGGTGTGCCGATCACGTTCCGCTCGCGGTGCCCTCGGCCGCCGAACTGGGAATGCTTCTGTCGAATGATGATCGCCAGGTGCACCGCGATCAACGCGCCGATTACGGCCGGCAGCACGAACACGTGCAGAAAGAAGAGCCGTGGCTCGAAGCTGGTCGAGCCGGGGAACTCGCCTCCCCACAGGAGGAAGGCGATGCTCGCGCCGAGGATCGGGATCGACAGCGCGACGCCGTACGCGATCGCCAGCCCCATCCCGGACAGCAGGTCGCCCGGGAGCGAGTAGCCCATGAAGCCCTCGAGGATCGCGAACGTCAGCAGCGTGAGGCCGATGTAGTAGTTGATGTCGCGTGGCTTGCGGAACGCTCCCGTGAAGAAGATCCGCAGCAGGTGGCCGACAATCGCCGCCACGAACAGCAGCGCGGCCCAATGATGTGTCTGGCGGATCAGCAGGCCGGCGGGGACCGTGAACGAGATGTTCATCGTCGATTGGAACGCCGCCGATACCGGCACGCCCTGAAGCAGCGAGTAGGGACCGCGGTACACCGCCTCCGCGGAGCTCGGCGTGAAGAACAGCGCCAGGTACGTGCCGGTGGCGACCAGCACGATGAACGAATACAGCGCGATCTCGCCGAGCAGGAAGGACCAGTGGTCCGGAAACACGTACCGGAGCGTCTTCTTCAGCAGCGGCGAGGCGCCGAGGCGCTCGTCGCTCCAGCGGATCAGCCAGGCGATCATGCCGATGACCCGCGGTTGGTGTTGAACCACGCCGGGCCCACCGACCCGGAGTAGCCGCCGTTTGCCACGAGCGCGCCGGTGGCCGGATCAATCGCCAGCGGGAGCTGGGGGAGCGAGCGTCCGGCCGGGCCGAAGATGACCTCGGCTCCGCGCGCCGGATCGAACGTGGAGTAGTGACACGGGCACACCAGCGCGGGGCGCGGCTCGTGAGGGGAGAACAGCGGGTTGCGGTACAGCGCGATCGCGCACCCGGCGTGCGTGCAGATCTTCGAGTAGGCGACGATCCCCTGCGGCGCCCACACGTCGGCCGCCCGGCGATCCGGCAGATGGAGCTGCTCCAGCGGCACCTTCACGATCACGATCGGCGAGGCGAGCATCTCAGGGTTGGCCCCCTGCGGAAAGCCGGTCACAAACGTCTTCTCGACGATGTCCGAGGCGAGAATCGGGTTGCCGTTGACGTCAACGACAGGGCGACCCCGATGCCATGGAGTGTCGTCGATCGCATCGCCGACGTTCGGCCCGGAGGAGGCGATCGGTACAAGCAGCGCGCCGCCGAGTCCGAGGCCGGTGACCGCGGCGGCGCCGGTGATCAGTCTGCGCCTCGAGATCCCCTCGCCGCCCTCGGACAGCAGCTTCTCACTGTCTCGTGCGTCCGCCTCGTGGACCAGCTCTGGCCGCTCCTCGACCAGCTGTTCCTGGGGGGTCACGCGCTTGCCCGCGAGGATCAATGCCGCCGCCGCGGCCATCAGGCTGAGACCGAGCGACAGGCCGAGGAACTGGTTGTTGTCATCGAGCGCGTACAGCACGATGAAAACGACGCCGAACGCACCCGACGCGACTAGCAGTCCGGCAAGCGCAAGCTCGGCGCGGGCGTCCCTCGGAAGTCGGCGCGAGTTGCGCTCCTGCGGATCGGTCCCGTCCTCGAGCTGTTCCCCGGAAGCTTCGCGAAGCTCCCCCGGCTCGATCCGTAGCAGCCACAGCGTGGCGGCCCGGAACTTTTCGATCACCTGCCAGGCGAACGCCTTCATCAACTGGTTCACACCTCGCTCCTCTCGCCGATCACGCGCGCCACGAGCACCAGCGCGACGAACGCGATGAACCACGCAACCATGCCCTCCGGGATCGGCCCGATGTGACCGATCCCCCAACCTCCACGATCTGCCGGGTCCTGGGTCTCAACGACGTATCGCGCGATCGAATTGGCGTCGTAGGTGCTCAGCTGCTGCGCGGTGAACCGTGGCATCAGGAACGGGCCGGTGCGCAGCGCCTCGACTACCTGGACCGCGGTCGCCCGGTTCAGCGGCGGGGCGATGCCGCCGGTCACGATGCCGCCCGCGCCCTCGATCTGGTGGCAGCCGGCGCAGTTGAGCGCAAACTCCTGGAACCCGTGCGCGAGGTTGCCCTGGCGCGGATCGACGACCGGGATCGGCGGACCCCCGAGTGCGCCGACATACGCGACCAGGTCGGCGATCTGCGCGCGGTTGAAGGCCGGCGGGTTACGCACGGGCGGGTCGCGCGGGTTGTTCAGCGGCATTCGCCCGGTCGACAGGTAGAAGTCGGCGGCCTGCGCGCCGGCGCCGATCAGCGACGGGCCCATCCCCGGAACGCCGTTGGCGTTGAAGCCGTGGCAGGTCGCGCAGTCCTGCACGAACAGCGCGCGACCCCGGGCGACCGCGTTCGGGTTGGCCGTGGCCTGCGCCGACGGCGCCGTGCCCTGGCCGGTCGCCGTCGCGACGAGCGTCAGCCCGATCGCGCCGAAGACGATCGAGATGGCCGCCAGCAGCCGTGCCAGCCACGGGCGCCGACAACGCCTCATGGCGCCGCACCGCCGATCTCGACCGGGCTGCCCCCAGCCTCTCGATAGGAGTCGCGCGCCGCCGCGCGGCGCTCCTCCTGTAGTAGTGCCCGGCAGGCGATCACCAGTGTGATCACGCCGAGCAGGGCGTCGCCACCCCACATGATCACCCCCGCGAGGTGCTGGTCGTGCAGCGCCGAGATGCCGAGCGCGCGCGCTGGCGCTGCGTAGGCGGGGTAGCGCAGCGCGCGGGAGACTACGAGCCAGACGCCGATCACGCTCATTGCCGGCATCGCGGCCAGCAGGTAGAGGAGCCGTCCGAGCGGGCCGAGCGGATGCGGGAGCGGGTCAACGCGCAGGACCTGCGCCCAGAACAGGACCGCGGTCACCAGCAGCAGCAGGTGCTCGAGGTCGTGCAGGAGCGGGTGCCCGAGCGAGAGGTTGTAGAGCGGCGAGAGGTGCCAGCCGACGATCGTGCCGACGAACAGCAGCCAGCATCCCAGCGGTTGTGTCAGCGCCCTGACTGGCGGGCTGGCGATGACGCTCACGAGCCGCGCCCGGGCCGCCCCGCGCGTGGCGCCGAGCGCGAGCGCCAACGGGGCGCCCGCCGCCAGCAGCGGCGCCGCCACCAGGGTCAGGGCGAGGTGCTGGACCATGTGGACCGAAGCGAGCTGGTCGCCGTAGAGGTCGAGTCCCGAATCGAGCGACACGACGACCGCGATCAGGCCGAGTGCGAACGCGAGCGTCCGCTGTGGCGGCCACGGGCGCCGGCGCCGCGTCACCGCAAGCGCGTAGAGGGCCGCCGCGAGCCCGCAGCCCGCAAGGACGGCGATCCCCGGCTGCCACGACGTAACGATTCGCGCGAGTGAAGGCATCCCCGCGGCAATCGCGATCTGACCCAGCACCGTCACGGCCTCTGCGATCGTTCGGCTTCGGAGTGGACCGCGGCCCGCTCGATGCGTCTGGCGAACAGCAGCTCGCGGGTCATCCCGCCAAGTCCGAGCGCCAGCAACCCGGCACCGATAAACAGCAGCCACTCGCCGATGAAGGCGCCCCACAGGATGACCCCGATGGCGATCCCGACGAGCGCGCTGGCCATGCTCGCGTCCGCGACGACTCGGGGGCGGCCCGGAGCCGGGGCGCCGTTTCGCCGCACCGAGAGCAGCGCGATCGCCAGCGTCCCGGCGATCGCAAACGCCGGGAGGACCACGAGCAGGTAGTAGTTCGGCGCGTGGTGCGTGAAGATCGTCCATTCGATCACAGCGGCGAGCGCGAGGAACGCGGCCCATACGGCGAACAGCGCGCGCGGCCGAGTCATGGCTGCCCGCCGCCGGCCGGAGCCTGAATCGCGGACGGCTCCCCCGCGGCTTGCTCACGCAGGTCGAGCAGCGGCGCGAACGAGCGCACCGCCGGAAGCGCCGCGAAGTTGTGCCGCGGCGGTGGGGAGCTGGTTGCCCATTCCAGCGTCTGTCCGAGCCACGGGTCGGGTCCCGCGGCGACGTTGCGCCTCAGCGAGACAACGACGTTCAGGACGAACAGCGCCACCGATACGCCCAGCACGTAGGACCCTGCCGTCGCGACCTCGTTCAGCGGCTGCCATCCGCTCGCCGCCGGGTAATCGGCGACCCGCCGCGGCATTCCGTCGGCGCCGAGCAGGAACATCGGGAAGAAGGTCAGGTTGACGCCGATCAGCGTGAGTACGAAATGGGCGCGCCCGAGCTTCTCGTCGAGGAAGCGACCGGTGACCTTCGGGAACCAGTAGTAGATCGCCGCGAACATCCCGAACACCGATCCGCCGAACAGCGTGTAGTGAAAGTGCGCGACGATGAAATAGCTGCCGTTCGTCTGGTAGTTGAGCGGCGGCGACGCGATCCAGATCCCCGTCAGTCCTCCGATCAGGAACATCAGCAGGAAGCCGATCGCGAACAGCATCGCTGTGGTGAGGCGAATCTGCCCTCGCCACATCGTCGCGAGCGAATCGAAGTATTCGATCCCCGCCGGAACCAGCAGCGCCGTCGAGGTGAGCGCAAAGAACCTGGTGGGCACGCCGCCGGTCGTCATCAGGTGGTGACCCCAGACGGACATCGACAGCGCCGCGAAGGCCAGGAGTGAGAAGACGAACGGCCTGTAACCGAACCATCGGCGTCCGGAGAACGTCGCGATCACCTCGGTAACCGCGCCGAGGAACGGGAAGAAGATGATGTAGACGACTGGGTGACCGAAGAACCAGAACAGCTGTTGGTAGGCGAACGGGCCGTTCGGGGCGGTGTAGATGCCCCCGTGGGCACGCTGGATCAAGAGCAGGGCCATCGCGACGACGAGCGGCGGGAACGCGGTCAGCACCATTAGGCAGGTGACCACCATGGTCCAGCTGAACGTCGGCAGCCGGAGCATCGACATTCCGGGCGCACGCCGTCGGACGATGGTCGCGAGAATGGCGGCGGCGATCAGGATTGTTCCCACGGCGACAAGCAATACGCCGATGATCCAGAAGTCCTCGCCGTTGCCGGGCGTGTTCACCCGGTCCGACAGCGGGTCATACGCGTACCAGCCGGCCGATGCGGCTCCGTTCACCGTGAAGAAGCCCGACCACATGATCAGCCCGCCCCCAAGGATCATCCAGAAGCCGATCAGCGCGATCCGCGACCACGCGAGGTCCGCCGCGCCGATCTGAAGCGGGACCATGTACGCGCCCAGCGCGAGCACCATCGGCATCGCGAACAGGTAGATCATCGTCGACCCGTGTATGGTGAAAAGCTCGTTGTAACCCATGTGGCTGAAGATGTTCAGTTGCGGCGTCGCGAGCTCGGTGCGCATCAGCAGTGCCAGCACGCCGGCCATCGAGAAGAAGGCGAACGCCATAACGAACAACCGGGCGCCCAGTGCCTTGTGGTCGGTCGAGCCGATGAACGCGAGGACTCCCCGCCGCGGCGTCGCAGTGACCGTTACCGAGCTCACGCGGGAGGCCGCTGGGTCGCGACCCAATGGGCGAACTGATCCGGCCGCATCACGTCGAGGTTGAAGCGCATCTCCGCATGCAGCAGGCCGCAGAACTCAGCGCACACCCCAGCACGGGGGATAAAGCCTGTGTTCGGGAATGACAGCGTGAAGTACTGGGTGTACTTCGGATACGCGGCCCGCTTGAAGTCGGTCGTCGGGATCCAGAACGCGTGGATCACGTCGGTCGAGATCAAGCGGAAGTCGATGTTCGTGTGGGCCGGCACAAACAGCGTCGGGGGGCTCGTGTCGGTCCCGAGCTCGGTCACCCCGGAGGCCGGGTAGAAGAAGCTCCAGTGCCACTTCGACGCCGTCACGCGGACGACCAGTCCACGATGCGCCGCGAGCGCCGCATCGCTCTTGCGCTCGTGGATGAACGTGAAGGTGACGAGAAAGGCCGCAACCGCTCCGAGCGCGAGGACGTAGAACACCTCGAGCCGCGGGGCATCCGTCACCCGGGACGCCTGACCGTCCGCGCGCGCTCGGTAGCGCACGACCATCAGGACCACGAGGACCGACACCAGCACGAAAACCGCGATGGCGATCCCGGCGTACACGGTCTCGACCTGGTTGTACGGGTGTTGAGTGTCGACGATCGTGAGATCCAGACCGCTGACACGGGTGAGTGACCCGCTCAGCTACAACCGAGGGCGAGACGCAGACTTATTGCCCGATTCGGACAGGCAAATTCGTATTTGGACGACGACGAGGCAGGCTAGTAGAGGCGGAGATTGGAGTCAAGGAACGACGTAGTCCGACGACCGTCTCGCTGATCGTCTCTAGCCAGGCGTCGCCCTCTGCTACGCCCTCGTAGACGATCAGGATCGTCCCGGTGACCGTGGTGGCGAGCACGTCGGTCACTCCGGGGAACTCGTCGAGCAGCCGGTCGTGGAGCACCCGCCAGTCGGACCTGACCTCGAGCCCCGGGACCGTGATGAGGTAGAGCTTTGGCGTCACTGCGACTCCGCGGCTGGGCTCACGGTCACGGTGCCATCCGGGCGGCGCCGGGCGCGCCCCGCTCGGTCCCGCCCCCCATAGCTCAACGCCAGAAACGCGCTGAGCGCGACGACCGTGACGGCCTCGGCGACGATCGCGATCACGATCTCCAGCCGGTAGCCGTGCTCCATGAAGCCGAACAACGGCATCGCCTCGCTGATGAACAGGGCCACCAAGCCGCCGACGCCGATCGCCCACCCTGAGACTGCCGCGACCAAGTCGGTCAACCGCCGCCAGCGGGGTGGATGCGCGCCCGCCGGCACCAGGAAGTAGAGGCCGAGGACGGTCCCGCCGATGAAGTTCAGCAGGAAGAGGGGGCCGATCGTCGGGATCACGCGGTAGTCGGCGACGATGTACTGCTCGAGGTGGATCCCACCGGTGGCGAGCAGGGCAAGCGCGCCGACGAACCGCGAGGCCGCAACTGCGTAGAAGCGGCCGCGTGCGCCCGGACGGTCGCTCATGAGTCCTCGTCGCCTTCGGCGTCGTGATGTCCGGTGATCGAGGTCCTGAACTCCTTGAGTCCCTGGCCGAGGGCGCGGCCGGCGCCCGGAAGGCGTTTCGGACCCAGGACCAGCAGGGCGACGACGAGGATGATGATCAGGTGGCTGGGTTGGAGGATTGAGTCAAACACGGTGGCTGTCCTTCGGTTTGGTTGGTGACGCCCCGCTATGCGGCGGAGCGACTCGCGTCGTCGGCCGCGCGTGCGAGCTTGTGGACGGTCTGGAAGAACTTCGGCGACTGACCCTCGAACAGGCGGTCGGCGGTGAAGCTGTTGATCGTGGCCACGGCGCCACCGAGGTCGTCGAGCGTGGGGCGCACGATCGAGCACGCCGGAAGGCTGCGATGCAGGAACTGGCAGGGTTCCGGGAGGATCAGGTTGGTCTGGTTGAGCTCGCCGCCCTTGGCGTTCAGATCGGGGAACGTGACCCCGGTCTTTGGGTCGGTCACCCCGGCGAGCGGCTGCGCGACGGCGTTGCCCGCCTTGTCGTGCCAGAGCGAGAAATGGTTCGTCTCGACGCCGCCGATCGAGACAACGATTCGGAGCACCTCGAGGCTCGTCGCCTTCAGCGCCATGACGCTGTAGAGGCTCGAGCCGCCCTGCTCGATGTAGGCGAAGTGGAACCCGGCGGTGTTGGCGATCGCCTGCATCCGGGTCTCCTGTGCGCCGACCGGCGGGACGGGCGCGGGCAATCCGGGGGGCGTCTCGGCGTCGTTGAGCGGGATCGCCGGCTCACGCTGGATGTTGACCGCCTGGGGGAATGTGGCGCCGAGGTCGGGGTTCTTGGTGCTGCGGTAGCGCACGTACCAGCTGGTGTCGACGTCAAGCGTCTGCAGGTTGGTCAGACGGCCGATCTGACGGGCCCCGGTGGCCTTGCTGCTGGGGAGCGTCCGGAACTCGTCGAGGTTCACCGGCGGGGCGCCCTTGGACTTCAGATACCCGTTCAGGAACGCCGCGTGGCTGAGCTCGTCGTCGGTGTTATCCGCGATGTATTGCGGCATGTCGCTGTCGAGATTCGAGAGCGCGGCCATGTACGCCGAGTTGCCGCCGTTGACCCCTCCGAGCTCGTTGTACTGCTGCCACAGATCGCTCTCGATCAGCTCGATCGCTGCGAGCAGCCGCAGGATCGCCACGTCGCCCTTGGTCAACGCGCCCGAGCTCGCAAACGCCCGATCGGCCAGCAGTCCGCTCGCCGGAAGTGCGGCGGCTCCGGCGAGGCCGACGCCTCTCAAGAACGAGCGCCGGCCGACCACTCGGCGCCACTGCGTCTGAAGCTCGTGGTCGGCTGATGAGACGGATGCGTCCACGGTGTTCCCGTTGGGCGAAATGTCCTTCGTGTCCATGCTCTTGTCCTTTCGTCGCGAAAACTCGCGTTGATTTGACGCCGCGATCACCCGACTACGACCGCTTGTAGTAATCCCTTCTCTGAGCATGACGCCGCCTGCACGGAAAAGTTCCCAGGCCGCAAAACAATCTCCGAAGGCGCGTAGTAGGAGATCGGGCGCGGGGTGCTAAGCCAGCATTAGGGGTGTGTTGGGACACCTCCTAGTCGTCTACTATGGGGCCTAGTAGATAACCGCCCGCGTCGGAAGGACCCGCGTGCAGACGCACCAGATCAAAATCTCGAATGGCCGCGAACGGGTCGATGCAATCCGTGGCGAGCTGTTCGCCTTTCCCGAGGTACTCGAGGTGTTCGTGACCAGCCGCCCGGATGCGCTCGTGGTGGTGTGCGCAGGTCGACCGCACCCCGGCGAATGGCTGCGAGCGCTCCGCGCCTCGGGCTTCGGCTCGCCCGCGCCGCGCCCCGTAGCGGTTGACGACGGCGAGCGCCCCGACCCGTTCGAGCGGCCGCTCCCGGTCGCCGAGTTGCGCTCGGCTGCTTAGCTCACCGATCCCCCGCCCGGGGGACGTCAGTTACTTCACGGCGACGATGTTCACCGGGCGGATGTCGGGATCCTTGGCCAGCAGGTCGGAGGCGACCGATCCGAGCGCCTTCGGAATCTCTCCGTTGAGGTGGGCCTGGCGCGCTTCCTCGGTCTCGAATGTGTCGAAGATGCCGTACGTGGTGTCGCTGACCTGGAACGCGTACCAGGTGACGGTGCCCGGCTCGGCGACAGCCAGCGCTCGCCCCTGCTGAAGGAACGCGCCGAGCTCGGGCCCCTTGCCCTCCTGAGCGTCGAGCAGCACGAGCAGTCCAAAGTTCACGGCCATGACGGGTCCTTTCGGTGAAGGAGTGGGTTTTTGGGCGTACTGCCGTGTGGCTCGTTTAGGAATACCGGATCGAGCGCCCGTATGGCCGAGTCGGCGAACCGGAGCGCGCGCCTCCCGCACTCGGATAAGTTCCCGGGCCGAGGTCCGATTCGGAGAGGGGCGCCGTGATTGTCAGCCGACGGAAGGTCGCGAAGGCCGTTTGCCGCTTGACGCCGCTGGCGGCGGTGGCCGCCGCGTTCTGTTGCCTTCCCGCCGCGGCGACCGCCACGCCGGCACCCCCGTCAAGCGACCCGTTCTACTCCTACAGCGGATCGCTGAAGAACGTGGCAGAGGGCACGGTGCTCCGCACCCGCCAGGTGCAGATCAGCGTCGCGGGGACGCCCCAGACATATCCCTCGACCCAGATTCTCTACCGCACGACCGACCAGCTCGGACAGCCGTCGGTGACGGCGGCGACGATCGTCGAGCCGGCGGGGTCTGGCGTGGTCCCGGTCAAGCTGCTCTCCTACCAGACGTTCTATGACGGAGTGGCGAGCACGTGCCGGCCGTCGTACACGTTGCAGGGCGGAGATCCGAGCAACACGACTGCCAGCGCCGACGAGAGCTTCATGCTCGACTACGTGCAGCAGGGCTACACGGTCGTCAGTTCCGATTACGAGGGCCCGACCGACGACTACGGCGCCGGTCACGAGTCGGGCTTCGGGACGCTCGACGCGATTCGAGCCGCCGAGCACGAGCTCGGCCTCTCACCCAGGTCGACACCGGTTGGGTTGGTCGGCTACTCGGGGGGCTCGATCGCCAGCGAGTGGGCCAGCGAGCTGGCGCCCAGCTACGCGCCGGAGCTCGACCTCGTCGGCGTCGCCGAGGGCGGCATTCCGGTCGACTACGCGCACACTGTCGGCTACATCGACGGGAGCTCCAGCTGGGCCGGCGCGATCCCGGCGGTGACGCTCGGCCTGATCCGCGCCTACAAGCTCGACGTCGCCAAGTACGCCAGTGCGCAGGGCATGCAGATCTTCAAGCAGGTCGAGCAGGGCTGCCTGAACCCGACCGCCTATCCGGGCTTGAAGTTGGAGGACCTGCTCAAGCCGCAGTACAAGAACTGGCGCACGGTTCCGATCTTCGTGAGGATCTTCAACGACGCGATCATGAGCGAGCGCGGAACCCCGAGGGAGCCGCTCCTGATGGGCGTGGGCAACGCCGACGGCACCGGCGACGGAGTGATGATCGCCAAAGACGTCCAGGAGCTCGCGTACACGTACTGCACCCGCAACGTGCCGGTCCAGTTCCATGTCTACAGCGGCTCTGACCACGTCGAGGCGGCCCCGCAATTCGAGGCACAGGCGATTCAGTTCCTGCAGGCGCTCTACGCGGGTCAGGCGGTCTCGAACGAGTGCGGATCGATCGCTCCCGGCAACCCGCTCATCCCGCTGCCGCACCCCAGCAGCCCCAACGGCTCAGCGCGGGTCGCGATCCGCTCCGCGATCGTCAGCCCACGGCTGGGTGGCGTGAGGGTCGCGCTGGCCGCGGCGCACGGCACGCTGCGAAATGTCGTCGTCGAGCTCGAGCGCGGCCGGCGGGTCGAGGCGAAGGTGAGGGTGGCGCGCTTGGGCGCGAAGGCGCAGGACGTCGTCCTGAGGGCGGCAGGCCACATGCCCGCGCCCGGCCGCTACACGCTCGCGATCCTCGTCGGACGGGCGACGGTGCTGCACCGCACGATCACGATTCGCCCGCGGGGGCGCGGTCGGCGATAGCGCACTACGCCTCGTGGCGGATCTCCGCGTGCGGCGGGTGGCGAGCGTGTGCGCGGTGGACGTGCCGATGGCCGTGATCGGCTGACGAGCGGCGCTTCACGGGCGCGTCGCTGCGAGGGCGGACCAGCGAGAAGCGTTCGAGGACCGCCGGCCCGGAGCCCGACCCCGGCGCCGCGGTGCGGTAGCTCGTGACGTCGATTCGCGTCTGGCCACCGGGACCCGTTCCAGGATCGACGTCAAAGGCGGCGAACCCGAACGGCCAGCCAGGGTCGCGGACCGCCGACCAGGGCGCGGGTTCCGTGGCGCTTGCCGATCCCTTCGGAGCGACGATCACCCGCGCCCGCGGATCGCCCGTGCTGGGATCGGAGTCGTAGGGCCCGGTTGGGGCGGCGCCCCCGCCCCCGAGCACCATGTAGACCGTGCCCTTGGTCGAGTCGATCTCGGTGAGAGCATCGCTGGCGACTCGCGGCGTGGCCGTCGCGCTCCCGGGGACCGTCCCGCGCAACGCGAAGGTGCGCTCGTAGTCGTGGTCGTGCCCGGAGAGCACGAGGTCCACCCCGTAGCGGTCAAACAGCGGCTGAAACGCCTTTCGCACGCCAAGGTCGCACCCGTTACCACCGAGGCTGCTCGAGCACACGAGCTGGTGCACGACGCACACGACCCAATCGGTGGCCCGTGATTTTCGGGCCGCTTGGAGCTCCCGTTCGAGCCAGGCCAGCTGCGCGCCGGCCGAGTAGTCGCGGATGTAGAGGTCGACGCCGCCGTCCTGGTAACAG
>DATKFF010000608.1:0-4218 GCA_035511595.1 Solirubrobacteraceae bacterium
GCGTCGTCGAGCTGCCCGAGCGCCATCCGCGCCTGGACCACGGCGCGCACGGTCGCCGCGAGCACATACGGGTTCGGGCTGGCGTCCTCGGTCAGCAGCGCGATCGAGCGCTCACCGTCCGCGAGCGCATCCTCGGCACGGCCCGCCAGCAGCCGGATGTCGGCGCGGGTCGAATGGATCACCGCGCGCGCGAACCGGTTCCCCGAGGTGATCGTGCTCGCGACCTCGAGCGCGCGATTGATCTCGCGCTCGGCGCCTTCGAGCTCGCCCAGCTCCTGCATATGGCAGGCAAGGTCATTACGGGAGATCGCCTCCTCCCAGCGGTCGCCCGAGTCGATCGTCAGCGCCAGCAGCTCCTGCATCCGCTCCGGCCAGTCGCGCACGCGAACATTCGCGAACACCATGCACGTAGCGCGCCGCGCATAGATCTGAAGGCCGGCGTCCTCCGTCGTGTCGGACACGCTGACCGCAAGCTCGGCGTGGCTCACGGCCTCGCCGTAGGAGCCGGTGAAGAAGCACACCTGCGCTTTCAATGCCGCAACCTCCGTGCGCGCGGCCCCGTCCGCGGTGCGCTCGGCGTGGCGCTCGGCCTCCAGCGCCAGCTCCAGAGCGCCGCGCAGGTCCCCGCGGTGCAGGGAGATCGCCCCTTGGAGCGCGCGCGCACGCGCGCATAGACCCGCGTCCGCAAGCGACAGCGCGATCTCGTGGCAGCGGATCGCCTCGGCGAGCGCCCAGTCGGAATTCTCGTAGTACGCGCGGCGCGCCCGCACGAGCGCCAGCCGGGCCCGTTCCGCGTCGTTGCCCCCGGCGAGGTCCTCGTGAATGTGAAGAGCGGAAGCCATGAACAGAGAGGCCCGCAATGTGCCTGCTCCTGTATTCGGCCAGTTCGCCGTGCAACTTGAAGCCGGCGGGCTGCCGATCACCCCGATCGGGTGGTGACGGCCGATCGCACCCGCGGCATTCGGCTCACCGAAACGGTGTGGCTGACACGGACCTTCGCACGTGCCCGCACCCTCGCCGCTTAGCACGCTGGATGAAACACTCGTACTCGGAGGCGTTCGTGCAACCGCTTGGGGGGGCAGGAGGCGGTACCCGATTGCAGGCACCAGAACAAAGACGGCAGGGTGATAGCAATCTGGGAGACGCTCACGAGGTCACGGTGCTCGTGGTCGATGACCACCCGGGGTTCCGGGACGCGCTCGCAGACCTGATCGCGGCCTCTCCAGGGTTCGTCCTGAAGGGAATGGCTTGCTCAGGCGAGGAGGCGATTGCCGCTGTCGACGATTTGGCCCCGGAGCTGGTGCTGATGGACGTCGTGATGCCCGGAATGGGCGGGATCTCAGCCGCCCGAGCGATCCGCAGGAGCTCCCCTAGCGTGATGGTCGTGCTGACATCGGTCAACAGCCCGGCCCTTTATCCCGGCGCCAGCGAACTCGGCGACGAGGTCGCCAGCGAGCGCAAGCAGGACCTGGGACCGCGGCGACTCCAGGAGCTCTGGACCAACCACCATGGCTGACCCCGCGCCTCTGGACAGGCTCAGATAAACGCTGCGCCGGTCGCCTTGGCCTCCGAGACCGGCACGATCCGTCGGCCGAACGGGAGGAGCGAGACCGGCACGAGCTTCAGGTTCGCCAGCGCGAGGGGGATCCCGATGATGGTGATTGCCAGCAGGACCGCTGAGACAAGGTGACCGATGGCCAGCTCCCAGCCGACCAACACGAGCCAGATCACGTTCCCGATCACCGATGGCGCGCCCGCGTCAGGGCGGCGAACGACGGTGCGCCCGAACGGCCACAGCATGAAGCCCGCGAGCTTGAACGCCTGCAGTCCGAACGGGATCGTGATGATCAAAAGGCACATCACGATGCCCGCGAGCGTGTACAGAAGCGCCATCCACCAGCCGCAAAGAACGAGCCAGATGATGTTGAGGAGAGTGCGCATCGGGCGCTAGTGGCGGAAGCTGTGGCGCTCCTCTGGGCGCCGCTTCGGCATCGGGCTCTCGAGCGATTCGAGCAACCTGGTCTGCTTGCGCAGGTTCGCCAGGAACAGGTCGGCCATGTCGGTGGTGAGCCCAGCGCGTACCACGACGCGGAGAACGGACAGGTCCTCCCGGTTTTTGGGAAACGCGTACGCCGGCACAAGCCAACCGTTCTCACGCAGCCTGGCCGACACGTCATACACCGTGTAGTTGGTCACTTCCGGCTTCAGCGTGAACGCGAGCACCGGCAGCTCGCTGCCATCCGTGATCAGCTGGTAGGGCCCGATCTTCGCGATCTCCCGGGCGATGTGCTGCGCGACCCGGCTCGATCCGCGCTGGATGTCCCGGTAGCCATCCTGACCCAGGGCCAAAAACATGTAGTACTGCGCAAGCACCTCACTTCCCGGACGCGAGAAGTTGAGCGCGAACGTCGGCATCGATCCGCCCAGGTAGTTGACGTTGAACACGAGGTCGCGCGGCAGTGCCGCCTCGTCGCGCCAGATCGCCCATCCGACCCCCGGGTAGACGAGACCGTACTTGTGCCCGGACGCATTGATCGAATGCACCCGCGGGAGCCCGAAGTCCCACACCAGATCGGGTTGTACGAACGGCGCAACGAAGCCACCGGAGGCGGCGTCCACGTGGACGGGAATGTCAGGGCCTCCGCCCGCCGCCAGCTCGTCGAGCGCGGCGCAGATCTCGCCAACCGGCTCGTAGCTGCCGTCGAAGGTTGAGCCCAGGACCGCCACCACGCCGATCGTGTTCTCGTCGCAGTGGGGCAGCGCCGCTTCGGCGGTCAGGTGGAAGCGATCGCCGTCCATCGGGACGAGTCGCGGCTCGACGTCCCAGTAGCGGCAGAACTTGTCCCAACAGACCTGCACGTTTACGCCGAGGACGAGATTGGGCCGGTCCGTCGGCTTGCCGGCCGCCTTCATCCGCGCGCGCCAGAGCCACTTGAGCGCGAGCCCGCCGAGCATCGCCGCCTCGCTCGACCCCGTCGTCGAGCAGCCGGTCACATCGCCATCGCCCGGAGCGTGCCAAAGGCGGCCGATCATGTTCACACAGCGCCGCTCGAACTCCGCGGTCTGCGGATACTCGTCCTTGTCGATCATGTTCTTGTCGGCCGTCTCCGCCATCAAGCGCGCCGCATCCGGCGGCATCCAGGTCGTGACGAACGTGGCCAGGTTCAGCCGCGCGCTGCCGTCCAGCAGCAGCTCGTTGGTCATCAGGTCGTACGCGACCTTCGTTCCGGTGCCGTGCTCGGGCACCGTGTCGCGCGGCAGCCCGACAAGCTCCTCCTCCTGAACCATCGCAGGGGCGACTGCCCCGTCGCCGTTGCCTACTCCCGCCTGGCTGGTGCCGGTCGTGGAACTCACCGGTGTCCCCCTCTCGCGTCCGCGACGCGGTTGTCGGTTATCAGGCTGCGGCCGCTCGTGGTGTCGGCGCGATCAGCGCGCCGATCAGCCACAGGAACGGCAAGAAAATGCCGATGAAGAACAGAAAGAAGTGGCCCTTGCGGAGCGTCGTCACGCCGAGCGTGATCAGCACGACGAAATAGAGCACACCGAGCAGAACCCAGAGAACAGTCATTCGCAGCGCCCCTTTCGGGTGCGGACATGCGGACCGTGCGGACCGCAATGAGTGCAGGCAGTGTCGATCGCGACGCCACCGCTCACAAGGTTGTGGGCACCAGCGGATCGGCGTGCGCGCACGTCTGTCAGTACGCGTTCGCGACCTTGAAGGTTGGGCGTCACCCGTTCGGGGTGATGACCGGGGTCGGTGCCTCGCCGTAGCGTTGACCGATGGCCGACGACGGTGCCGCTGGGCCAACGCCGACACGTCCCGAGAACGCAGACGAGGATCCAACCTCGACGCTCCTGAGCAAGGGGTTCGTGGCTCTGCTGGCGATCGCGGTGATCGTGGGCGTCCTCGTCTCGCTCGCCGCCTGGTGCTTCGTCGAGCTCATCTACCAGATCCAGCAAGAGCTGTACCACCACCTTCCGAACGCGGTCGGCTACACGCACGGTCCGCCGCTGTGGTGGTCGCTCCCGATTCTCGCGATCGCCGGGCTGATCACGGCGTTCGCGATCGTGCGCCTACCAGGGAACGGCGGTCACATACCCGCTGAGGGTCTGAAGGTCGGCGGTGGGCCGGCGCGGCCGATCGAGCTGCCCGGGATCATCCTGGCGGCGCTGGCGTCGATCGGTCTCGGAGCTGTGATCGGCCCCGAGGCGCCGCTG
>DATKFF010000609.1:0-4362 GCA_035511595.1 Solirubrobacteraceae bacterium
GACGTCTTCAGCTACCAGTTCTACGGCCGAATGGGATCGCTGTACGGGGCCAGCCAGTACCTCGCCGGCCCGCACGCGCTCGCGCTCGATCCGCTGTTCCCGTACATCGGCGCGAAGTGGGCGTACACGCCGACCGTCTACGGCCCGCTGTTCACGGGGCTCAGCGAGCTGCTGGCGCCGCTCTCGATCGCCGCCAGCGCGCTGGTCTACAAGGCGATCGCCGCGGGCGCCGGTCTCGGGACGGTCGCGCTCGTCTGGCACTCGGCACGCCTACGCGGGATCGACCCCGTCAAGGCGGTCGCGCTCGTCGGCCTCAATCCGCTGGTCGTCGTCTACGGCGTCGGCGGCGGCCATAACGACCTGCTGATGATGCTCGCCGTGACGGCGGGCGTGTACATGATCCTGGCCCACCGGGAGCGCTCGGGCAGCGCGATGATCGTCGCAGCTGCCGCGATCAAGCTGACCGCCGGGGTGATGTTCGCGTTCGCGATCGCGAGCGGCGGCGGCCGGCGCGCGCGCGATCATCGGCGTGACGTGCTGATCGGTGGGGCCTCGGCCGCCGCGCTGCTCGGCGGACTCGCATACGCGTGGTTCGGGACGGGACCGCTGCATCTGCTCTCGACCGTGCAAACCGTCCAGAGCAAGGGCGACTGGCACAGCATCCCGGGGTTCGACGCGGCTGAGCTCGGCCCCTCGGCCGGGCATGTCGTGGGGCTCATCCTCACGATCGTGCTCGCCGCCGTCTGCTGCGTCCTGCTGCTGTGGGTCTGGCGGGGAACACTCGACTGGATCGACGCCGGGGCGTGGACGGCGCTCGCGCTCCTGATCACGGCCGGATCGCTGCTGCCCTGGTACGTCGCGTGGCTGATCCCACTCGCGGCACTCGCAACTGATCGGCGCCTGTGGCGGGTAGCACTCGTCGCGACGGGCTTCATCCAGTTCATCGAGCTGATCGGATACGTGCCACACGGAACCTCATTTCTGGGCTTGTGATGGACGGCGAGATCTACAACGGACTGATCGACGACGGCCACGACGGCTCCGACGACGAGGGCGGCCCGCGCAGGCTCGGGCTGCTGAGCGTCGTCGCGCCTGTCTACAACGAGGAGGCGCTGCTGGAGGAGTTCTACGCGCGGGTCTGCACAGCGCTCGATGGCCTGCGCTACGAGCTGGTGCTCGTCGACGACGGCTCGAGCGACAGAACCTCGGAGCTGCTCGGACAGCTGGCCGCCAGCGACCCTGCCGTCCACGTCGTCTACCTCTCGCGGAACTTCGGGCACCAGACGGCGCTCACCGCCGGCCTCGATCACGCCCGTGGCGACGCCGTCGTGATGCTCGACGCCGACCTCCAGGATCCCCCCGAGCTGATCCCGCGGATGCTCGACCACTGGCGCGCCGGCTGCGACGTCGTGTACGCCGTGCGCGAGCACCGGGAGGGCGAGTCCCGCTTCAAGCTCACCACAGCGCGGTGGTTCTACAAGCTGTTCGACTGGCTCACCAGCGTTCAGCTGCAGCACAACTCCGGCGACTTCCGCCTGCTTGATCGCCGCGCGCTCGACGCGCTCCTGTCGATGCGTGAACGCAGCCGCTTCCTGCGCGGGATGACGGTCTGGGTCGGTTACCGCCAGGCGGCCGTGCCGTACAAGCGCGACCCCCGTTACGCGGGTGAGACGAAGTACACGCTCGGAAAGATGCTGCGCTTCTCGCTCGACGCGATCTCGTCGTTCTCGCACCGGCCGCTCCAGCTCGCGACGCTGCTCGGGTTCATCATCTCGACGCTCGCGTTCATCGCGATCCCGGTCGTCATCGTGCTCCGGGTGCTCGGCTCCTACCTTCCGGGATTCAGCTCGATCACGATCGCGATCCTGCTGCTCGGCGGGATCCAGCTGATCGCGCTCGGAATCATCGGCGAGTACGTCGGGCGGATCTACGATGAGGTCAAGGGCCGTCCCCTCTACCTCGTGCGCGAGCGGCTCAACATCGCCGAGAGCGACACCCCCGACGCCACCTTCCCGCCGGCGTACCACGAGCGCGCGCGCTCCGTCGAGCGTCGGCGGATCGGCTTCTAGCTACCCGCCGGCCGGGTTCGGCCCGATCGAGCGGCCAGGGCGGAGCCCCGACTCGGGCTCGTCCTCCGCGGCGGCGCTCGCCGGTGGCCGGAGCGGGCGCACCTTCGCCCGCTGCTCTGGCGAGAGCTCGCTGACCGTCTGCTCGAGGGCGGCGATCCTGCCCGACAGGCCCTTGAGCGCGTCCGCGATCGGGTCCGGCAGGTGGACCCAGTCGGCGTCGGGCCCCTCCGGACGGCGACCCTCGACGCGGACGGGGTGCCCGGGGTTGCCGACGACCGTCGAATTCGGCGGGACGTCGTGGATCACGACGCTGTTGGCGCCGACCTTCGAGCCGTGCCCGACGGTGATCGGCCCCAGCAGCTTCGCCCCGGACCCGATCGTGACGTTGTCCTGCACGGTCGGGTGACGCTTGCCGGTGGCGAACCCCGTCCCGCCAAGCGTCACGCCCTGATACAGCGTCACGTCGTCGCCGATCTGGGCGGTCTCGCCGATCACCACGCCCATGCCGTGGTCGATGAACAGTCCCTCGCCGATGATCGCGGCCGGGTGGATCTCGATCCCCGTCAGCGACCGCGCCAGCGCCGCGATCAGGCGCGGCAGCAGCGGCACCCCGGCGCCGTGCAGCGCATGAGCGACTCGATGCGCGAGCAGTGCGTGCACGCCGGGCCACGTCGCCAGGATCTCGATCGTGCCGACGCCGCGAGCCGCGGGATCGCGGTTGCGGGCGGCGGCGATGTCACGCCGGATCTCGGACGCGATGCCGGCGAGGAGCCTGTACCGGGACATGGGAAAAAGGGTAGTCCTCGGCTCCGCGAGGTCCGTCGGGCCTCGAGAACGCCGGCTACTGGGGGGCGAAAAACGGAGTCGACACGTAGCGCTCGCCCGAGTCGGGCAGGATCGTGACGATCCGCGCACCCCGCAGCTCGGGTCGCCCCGCCACCGCGAGCGCGGCCCAGACCGCCGCGCCGCCAGAGATCCCCGCCAGCACACCCTCCTGCCGCGCGAGCCGCCGCGCCATCTCGATCGCGTCCTCGTCGTCGACCGGAATCACCTCGTCGAGCACCGCCCGGTTCAGCACGCTCGGGACGAACCCCGCACCGATCCCTTGGATCTTGTGAGGCCCAGGCGGCCGTCCGGACAGGACCGCCGACGCGCTCGGCTCCACCGCGATCACCCGGCAGCCGGGGTTGCCCGACTTCAGCACCTCGCCGACCCCCGTGATCGTCCCGCCCGTTCCCACGCCGGCGACGAACACGTCGACCCGCCCGTCGGTCGCCTCCCAGATCTCGGGTCCCGTCGTACGGCGGTGGATCTCAGGGTTCGCGGGGTTCGAGAACTGGTCCGGCAGGAACATGTCGTCGTTCGTTGCCAGCGCCCTGGCGGCCTCGACGGCCTCGGTCATGCCACCGAGCGAGTCGGTCAGCTCGACGCGCGCGCCGTAGAGCCGCAAAAGGCCCTCGCGTTCGCGGCTCATGCCGTGGGGCAGCGTGAGCACGAGGTCATATCCCTTGGCCGCACAGACGAACGCCAGCGCAATCCCAGTGTTGCCGCTGGTCGCCTCGACGATCGTCGTCCTGCCCGGCTCGATCCGTCCCTCCGCCTCGGCGGCCTCGATCATCGCCACGCCGATTCGGTCCTTGACGCTGCCGCCTGGGTTGAACACCTCGAGCTTGGCGAACAGCTCGACCTCGAGGTCCGCCGCCACTCGCGTGAGCCGCACCATCGGCGTCCGGCCGACGGTTTCGGAAATGTTGGTCGGAATTCGCGCCATTTGGCGCCGAACCCTAGAGAACGCCGTCTAGCCGCGTGGCCTGATGCGAGCGCTCGTGGCAGCGCTGTGTCGTCCGGCGTCGGTCGTCGTGATCGTCACGGTGAGGGCACCGCCGCGATGCCCGCGGACGTTTGCGACGAGGCCGCCGCTCGCCCTGATGGCGCTGCCGCCGATCGCGATCCGGATCCTCAGCGCGGGCTTGGCGAGCGTCACCCGCAGTCGGCCCGCGACGATCCGGGAGCTGAACGCGACACGCGCGCCGTTCGGGCCGGTGACCCTGAGGTTGTGAGCGGTGCTGCCGAAGTTCAATCCCCTCGGCAGCCCGATCGACACCGACGCCAGATCAGGAGCCCGGTTGCCGGCGGTGACGGTGAGCGCGAGCGCCGGATGGCCCGATCCGACGCCGGACAGCGATACGCGTGAGACGGTCGGCGCTCCCTGCACCTTCCAGGTCCACGAGGCTGCCCGAAGCGAGAGGCCACGATCCGTCGCGGAAACCAGCACCGACGAGCTCCCGATGCG
>DATKFF010000610.1:0-3201 GCA_035511595.1 Solirubrobacteraceae bacterium
GACCTCGGCCGGATGCTGGGGATGGTGATCCGCGGGCCGCTCGTCGACCTGCTCCGCGGGATGCTCGTCAGCGCCCGGGCCGGGGAGCTGAAGCGGGCAATCGAAGAGGGCTGACGCGTAGCGGCGCGGCCCCAGAGGCCGGATGGTTCAATGCCCGCCTCATGTCACGCAAGTGCAGGGGACTTGCGCTGATGGCGTGCGTCGCCGCAGCGCTCACCACAGCCGCTTCGGCCAACGCCGCGATCCTTAGGGCCACCTCGATGCTCCCGCCCGGCGAGAGCGGCTTCGTCTCGATTCCCGGCGTCGCCACCGGCACCGGCTCGCCCCATCTCTACGACCAGCAGCAGCCGTTCATCGACTTCGCCCGCAAGGACGCGATGTTCAACCAGCCCGGTACCGAGGAGGATCCGACCGACGGCGTCACGATCGTCCGTGACAGCTTCGGCGTCCCTGCGATCACCGCCGCCACCTCCTACCTCCTGTGGTGGGGCGCCGGGTACGCGACCGCGGAGGACCGCCTCGCCGAGCTCGAGATCTTCCGCCGCGCGACCACCGGCCACCTGGCCGAGGTGCTCGGCGCGAGCTACCTGCCGATGGACATCGCGGTGCGCCGCGACTTCTACACGACCGCCGAGCTGACGGCGATGTTCGACGGGCTGTCGCCGACGATGCAGGAGCGCTACGACGCCTACGCGACCGGGATCAACGCGTGGGTCGACCACGTCAACCAGAGCCCGGCCGACATGCCCGCCGAGTTCCCCGCGCTGGCGATCACGCCCACCCACTTCTCCGTCGAGGACCTCGTCGCGATCGGCGTGTACCTCGCCCGCACGACGCCCAACACCGACGGCACAGACCTGCTCGACATGCAGGCGATCCAGGAGAGCGGACCGGCCAAGTTCAAGCGCATCCTGCCGCTGCGGATCCCGGGTCAGATCTCCACGATCCCGGTCGCGAACGGCCTGTTTCCCTCGGTTCCCGGACGCACCCGCAAGCAGGAGCGCCAGGCGCTGGCGCGCTCCTACGCATTCGTCCGCGACCTCCCGTTGCCGGCCGCCGACCACCTCGGGACCGAACCGGTCAGCGGGACGATGCCGCAGACCTCGGCGGCCGCGTTCGCGGCCGCGGCCAACGACGGCGCCGGCGTCGCCAACCCGCTGTCTCCGATCCACCGCGGCGGCTCGTCGATGGTCGCGATCGGCAACACACGGACCCACCACGCGTTCCTGTTCAACGGCCCGGAGCTGGGTTTCTCGGCGCCGGAGGAGCTGTACGAGATCGAGCTGCACGGCCCCGGCCTCGACGTGCGCGGGGGAACGGCGCCCGGGGCGCCGGTGGTCGCGTTCGGCCACAACGCCCACGTCGCGTTCGGGGTCACGAGCGGCCTCTCGCAAACCGACTCGCTGTACGCCGAGCGGCTCGTTCCCGGCCACCCCGAGGAGTACTACTACCGCGGGCGGATCCTGCAGATGGACTGCCGCGACGAAACCTTCTCGTACAACCCGCAGCCGACCTCGCTGATCCCGACGGTCGGCACGCTCCCGAGCGTCCCGCAATCTGGCTCGGTGACGCTGCGCCTGTGCCGGACGATCCATGGCCCGGTCCAGGCGCGGGTCGGCGACATCGCGTACGCACGGCGCTACGCGACCTGGATGCGGGAGATCGACACGCTCAACGGGCTGGCGGCGGTCGACACCGCCCGCAACGTCGCCGACGTAGGCCGCGCGATCGCGCGGGTCACCTGGAACGAGAACATGATGGCCGCCGACGATCGCGGGAACATCGGCTACTGGCATCCGGGGCTGCTGCCGATCCGCCCCAAGACGTGGGACGAGCGCCTGCCCTACCCGGGCACCGGGCAGGCCGAGTGGAGCGGATTCCTGCCGGTGTCGGAGCGCCCGCACGTGATCAACCCCGCCAAGCACTGGCTCGCCAACTGGAACAACATCCCGTCGCAGGGCTGGACGACCGGCAACGACCCCGCCTCCGAGCGCCTCGGTGGACCGTGGTACCGGACCGCGTGGCTCGACCGGCTCGCCGCGATCGCGGCCAAGCACCCGAGCTTCGCCGCGATGAACCAGATGATCCATCAGGAGGGCACGGTCGCACAGCAACGCCCGCTGGCGCAGTCGCAACTACGGCGCGCGCTGCGCGGCGCGAGCGGCGGGGCGGCGGTCGTGCTGCGAACGATCCTGCACTGGGACGGCTCATACAACGAGACCGACGCGAACGGCACCGTCGACGCCGGCGTCGCCGCGTGGCAGGCGTTCAAGGACCAGCTGCAGAAGCTGGCGCTCGCGCCCCTCGGCGCCGCCGGGCAGCTGATCGGCGGCGGCGAGCCCGGCGTCGACCACGAGTTCGACGTCGACCTCGGCCAGGCGTACGCGCTGCGCACGCTCGGGCCCGCGGGCTGGCGGCGGGCCGCGGCGGCCACGTTCACGACGCTCACATCGCAGTTCAACTCGAGTGATCCCGCCCAGTGGCGCGAGCCCCGCCCGATGTACAACCAGAGCGCGCTCGGCGCCGAGCAGCCCCCGCCGCTGCCGTTCTTTGACCGCGGGACGTTTGAGCAGGTCGTGGAGCTCGCGCCCTAATCGATACGGTCACGAGCCTGATGCTCGCCGTCTACGCCGCCTCGATCAGCCGCGACGACCCGCTGAGCGGGCTGCGGATCGACGAGCGCCCGGAGCCCGAGGTTCCGGACGAGTGGACCGTCGTCAACGTCAAAGCCGCCTCGCTCAACCACCACGACCTGTGGTCGCTGCGCGGCGTCGGGCTGTCCGCCGACCGTCTGCCGATGATCCTCGGCTGCGACGCCTCCGGGGTCGACGAGGATGGCAACGAGGTCGTGATCCACGCGGTGATCAGCGATCCCGACTGGCGGGCCGACGAGACCTTTGACCCGAAGCGCTCGCTGCTGTCAGAGCGCTACCAGGGGACGTTCGCGGCGAGGGTCGCGGTCCCGGTGCGAAACGTGCTGCCGAAACCGTCCGAGCTGTCCTTCGAGGAGGCAGCGTGCCTGCCGACCGCGTGGCTGACCGCATATCGAATGCTGTTCACCCGCGGTGGCGCCAAGCCCGGCATGACGGTCCTGATCCAGGGCGCCGGCGGCGGCGTCGCGACTGCGGCGATCGTGCTCGCGAGCGCCGCCGGCTTGCGGGTGTGGGTGACCACGCGCTCGGAGGAGAAGCGCGCACAGGC
>DATKFF010000611.1:0-12089 GCA_035511595.1 Solirubrobacteraceae bacterium
GGCTGCGAGCGCCTTGGCGTCGAGCAGTACGCCCTCGCGGCCGAGCACCGTTGAGATCGCGTAGATCCGGAGGTTGTGTGGCAGATGCCGCCCCATCGTCGAGTGCACGTCGAGCACAGGCTGAGCCGGGTTCGCGAGCCCATTGCCGACCGCGCCAGTGTCGTCGGTCAGCCGCTGTGGGAAGTACCACTCGGTTCCGTCCGCGCTGAGGATTCCCGCTCCGGCGAACATCTGGGCGAAGCGCGCGATCGGGGTCAGCGCGCCCGTCCCGTCCCACGTGTGGAAGCCGTTGATCGTGTGCGCAGAGATGCCCTTGCCGAGATGCGCCTGCGCAGCGAGCAGGCTCGCCGGTGAGGTGGCGGCGTTCAGCGCGTAGCCGTACTGGCCCTCGTTGGTGACCGGCACCTTCGGCTTGAGCTCCGCCGGCAGCAGCGGGAATTGCTGTCCCAGCGACGGAGCGTTCGGGGCCATCAGCACTCCAAGCGCTCCGGTCGTGTTGAAGATGCCCGCGAACGGAGCGCCGATCCCGCCGAATGACAGCCACGGCGTCGTCGCCGGTTCCTCGAGTGTGCTCAGCTCCGTTCTCGCCTCCTGCGAGCTCACGGTTCGTAGGCTGCCGCCGTCGTCGTAGACGAGCCCGGCGAGGCCGTTGGCCCCGGCGCGGCCGCTGAAGTTCCAGGTCGCGTACGCGGTCACGACCGAGCCGCCGAGCGAGTGGCCGCCGAGCACGACCTTGCCTCCTAGCTTCCTGGCCGCGCCGATCACGCGATGAAGATCCTGGACCGCGACGTTCATCCCCCATTGCTTGGCGAACCCGACGGTCGAGTCGGGAATGAACTTGAAGTGATGCCTGATGCCCGGATCGGCGAGGAATCCGAGGTAGTAGTCGAACAGCTGCGTCGTGTCGACTCTGTGCGCCTTGGCGAGGTTCGTCTCGGATTGGTCCTCGAGCAGGCTCTCGCGTCGCTGCACCGCCCATACCTGCCAGGTCGGCGCGGCCGATGTGAGCCACTTCGCGAACGGGACGAAGTAGGCCGCGGCTGCTGAGGTCCCCGGCTCCAGCACGAGCACGTTCTTGGCCGAAGCGGATCCGACCTTGATCACTCCGACCTTGTCGTACTTGGCGGGCGTCCCCGGGGCCTGGTACCCGGCCATCCACGTGACCGTGAGTGCAGCCGCAGGCGCCGCGGCGGTCAGCGCAATCGCGCACGCGAGCGCCAGCGCCCACTTCCTGATCACGAACAGCCCTTCAAGCGCCACAGCCTAGTGACAAGCGTGTGAACGGTCGTCCCAGAAGCTCGCCCCGGGGGTGCCGTCGGGCCGATCGCGACGCTCACGTAAGTGGGCGCGATACTGCGCCGATGGAGGCCGCCCGGTGAGGTTGCGCGTAGGTTCGCGCTGCGCGCGGCGCGCATCGGCGCTTGCCGTTCTGATGGTCAGCCTTGCCGCCGTCACGGCGTGCGGGGGCGGCTCGCCTGCCCGTCAGGACGGCGAGATCACAGTGCTGATGGGGAGGGCACCCGACTCCCTGGACCCGGGCGTCGCCCACTCGCCGGAGGCGTTCGAGGCCGACTGGCTCGCCTACACGCCGCTCCTGACTTTCGCGCACTCCTCCGGCGTCACTGGAACGCGGCTGATTCCTGGCCTCGCGACCGATCTGCCGAAGATCACAGCCGCCGGGACGAGGTACAGCTTCACGCTGCGGCCCGGCCTCGTCTACTCGGATGGGCAGGCGGTCAAGGCGGGCGACTTCGAGTGGGCGGTCGAGCGCGCGATCAAGCTGCGCTGGACCGGCGCCCGCAACTTCATCGTCGGCCGGATCGTGGGCGCCGCCGCGTTCGCGGCAAACCGGGCCGACCACATCTCCGGCATCCAGACCGACGACACGAGCGGCCAGATCACCATCGATCTCACGTCCGCGTACGGATCGTTCGATGACGTGCTGGCGCTCCCGGCGCTGGCCCCCGTCCCCCGCACGACACCGCTCCGCGACGAGCGGGCCGCGCCGCCGGCCGGGATCGGGCCGTACAGCATCGAGCGGGTCGTGCCAGGCAGGTCGTTTGCGCTGGTGCCGAACCCGCGCTGGGAGCGCGCCGGCATCACCGGGATCCCGTCCGGCCATGCGGACATCGACGTGCGGATCTCCCAGAACCTGACGGCGAACGCCACGGCGGTCCTGCGCAACACCGCAGACGCGTTCGACGCCGCCGACCAGGTCCCAGAGGCGATGCTCGGGCGCGCCCGCGCGGCGATGCCGGATCGGTACTCGCGGAAGGCGCTGAACGCCACGTACGCGATCTTTCTCAACCCCGACGAGAGGCCCTTCTCGAGTGCGCTCGCGCGTGAGGCGGTGCTGACGGGACTGGACCGCGGGGCGGTCGCGAGAATGGCCGCCGAGACCTTGCTGCCGGGCTGCTACCTCCTGCCGCCGGCGATGCCAGGGCACCCGAGCGCACCCTGCCCGTACGGCCCGCTGCTTGGCGGCGGAGACGTGGCACGAGCAAGGGCACTCGTCCAACGGTCCGGGATGAGCGGCGCGCATGTGACGATCCGCAGCGCAGCCGGTTGGCCGGCCTCGGTGTGGACCGCGTATTACGTTTCGCTGCTGGACCGGATCGGGTTCATCGCGAGCGTGAGCATGGCCCGCCGGGGAAACCTCCAGACCGGCGTCGTCGGCTTCGGCGCGCAGCTCCCCGACCCGACGTCGATCTACAGGGAGCTGGTCGTCCCCGGCCGGCTCGTGGACGACCCGCGAATCAGCTCGCAGATGAACGTACTGGCCACGGTGCCCGCGGGGCAGCTCGATGCCGTTTCGAGCGCGTGGATGGGGCTTGACGAATACACGGCGATGAAGGGGTACCTGGCGGTGCTCGGCTACCCGACCGCTCCAGTTCTGGTGTCGAACCGGATCGACGACAGCGCCGTGGTGTTCCAGCCCGTCGTGGGGATCGATTGGAGCTCGCTGAAGCTCCGGTAACTCGTATTGCGAGTTGATTAGGTTTGCCGCCACGAGGCCACTGGCGCCTCGTCTGCAATAGATTTCGGCCCGCAGCACAAACCATCTTCTTGGAGGAGGATCTATGCGGCACACGCGAGCCACTGTGACCGCAATCGCCAGCGTGGCGCTGGCGCTTGCAGTCACGGCCTGCGGGAGCTCTTCGAGCTCGTCGTCGACGAGCTCGACCAGCGCGACGTCGGGCGGAACCATTACCGAGGTGTTCGGGACCGCCCCCGACTCGCTCGACCCGGGCATGGCCTACACCACGCAGGCGCTCGAGCCTGATCAGGTGGTCTACACGACGCTGCTCGTGTACCAGCATGTCGCCGGCACCGCCGGCGGGACGCTGATCCCCGGTCTGGTGACGGCCCTGCCGACGATCTCGTCCGACGGCAAGACGTACACGATGACGCTCCGCAGCGGCCTCAAGTTCTCGAACGGCACCCCGGTGAAGGCGAGCAACTTCACCTATGCGGTCGAGCGGGCTCTGAAGATTCCGTGGGGCGGCGCGTCATTCATCACCGCCAACGTCGTGGGCGCCAACGCCTACGCCACCGGCAAGGCCAAGACGATCTCCGGGATCACGACCGACGACAGCACGGGCCAGATCACGATCAAGCTGGTCAATCCGTACGGAGCCTTCAGCAACGTGCTTGCGTTCCCGTCGTTCGCGCCGGTCCCGACAGGCACGCCGTTCAAGAACGAGCCGGCCAACCCGCCCCCGGGCGTGGGGCCGTACAAGTTCGCGAACATCGTTCCGAACGTCTCCTACTCGGTCGTCCGGAACCCGGATTGGACCCCGATCCCGGGGATCCCGTCGGGCTCCGTCAACCAGATCAACGTCAAGATCTCCTCGAACACGACCGCCAACGCGTTGTCGGTCCTGAACAACTCGGCGGACATCTTTGACTTCGCCGACACGGTCCCGCCCGGCGTCCTTCCCCAGGTCCAGAGCCAGGCGACGGACCGCTACAGCAAGATCGTTGCGGCGTCCACGTATTACTTCTTCCTGAATACGAAGACGAAGCCGTTCTCGAGCCAGCTGGCACGAGAGGCTGTGGTCTACGGACTCGATCGCAACGCGATCGCTCGTCTGGGCTCGGGGTACTTCATCCCCGGCTGCTACCTGCTGCCGCCCACGATGGTCGGTCACGCGACGCAGACGTGCCCGTACGGCGATCCGGCGGTCCCGAACCTGGCGAAGGCGAAGGCCTTGGTCCAGCAGTCCGGAATGGCCGGCACGCCCGTGACGGTGTGGGGCGAGGAGCGTTCCCCGCGGAGGCAGTTCATCGACTACTACACGAGCTTCCTCAACCAGATCGGGTTCAAGGCGACGGAGAAGATCATCGCCGACGCGTCGTACTTCCCGACGATCGGAAACCTGAAGCTCAACCCGCAGACCGGCTTTGCCGACTGGAACCAGGACTTCCCGAACCCGATCGACTTCTACGGGATCCTGGCCGCGGGTGATGCGATCTCGCCGACGAACAACCAGAACTTCGGCCAGATCAACGACCCGAACATCAACTCGAAGGTCAACTCGCTGGGCACCTTGTACAAGGTGCCGTCGTCTCAGCTGAGCGCAACCGCCAGCCAGTGGCAGCAGTTGGACTTCTACGCGGCGCAGAAGGCGTACTTCGGCGTCTTCGGCTATGCGTCGTTCCCGAAGTTCACCTCGAACCGCATCGACTACGGCGCGGCGGTTCTGCACCAGGTGTACGGCTGGGACTGGCTCACCCTGAAGGTCAAGTAAGACGAACAGCGGAGCTGGAGGGGGCCACCGGGCCCCCTCCACTCCCTGAGGTTTACGCTTAGAGCGGATGTCAATCGAGCGCGCCACGGAGGCCAGCGGGACCGAGTTCTCCACCGACATCCCCGCCGAGCTGATTCGCGAGGAGGAGGAGGCCCACCTCCCACCCGGGGTAGGTCCCTACGAGCTCGCTTGGCGCCGACTTCGTCGCAACAAGAGCGCGCTGTTCTTCGGCGGCCTGTTCGTGGTGATCGTGGTCCTGTGCCTGCTGGCACCGGTGTACGCCAGCGACATCGCCCACACCGGACCCAACGCCAACCACATCACCGAGCAGATCAAGATCGGGGGCAAGCTCACCTACGTCGTCAACACGATCGGTCTCCCGATCGGCCCGACGTGGCATTCGAAATTCTTCCTCGGCGCCGATTTCAACGGCCGGGACGAGGCCGTGAGACTGCTGTACGGGGGCCGCAACTCGCTGGAGGTCGGCGCGGTGGCGATGCTGATCACCATGTTTTTCGCGACGATCATCGGCGTGCTCGCGGGCTACACGCGCGGCTGGGTCGACGGGCTCCTGACCCGCGCGCTCGACGTGATCTGGGCGTATCCGGTCTACATCCTCGGCGTCGCGCTCGGGGTGTCGCTGGCGATCGGCGGGATCGGCCCGCTGCACGGGAACTCGCTGCTGGTTCCGGCGGTCGTGATCGGCTTCGTCTACATCCCCTACGTCGCCAAGCCGGTCCGGGGTCAGGTGCTCGGCCTGCGCGAGCGCGAGTTCGTCGACGCCGCGCGCGTGCAGGGGCTCAGCCACCTGCGGATCATGGCGACGGAGATCCTTCCCAACCTGTCCTCGACGATCATCGTCTTCATTCCCCTGATCCTCGCCAACGCGATCCTGCTCGAGGCCGGGCTGTCGTTCCTGGGGGCGGGCGTCCAGCCGCCGAACCCGTCATGGGGAACGATGATCTCGGACGGGATCAGGATCATCCCGGCGTCGTTCCATCTCGTGCTCGTACCGGGCATCATGCTCGTGCTGGCCGTGCTCAGCATCAACGTGTTCGGCGACGGGGTCAGGGACGCGCTCGACCCACGCGCGAAGGTCAGGGTGAGCCACTGATGGCGCGGTTCATCGTCAGGCGGCTGTTCGCGGTCATCGGTGTGCTGTTCGTCATCTCCGTGCTGACGTTCCTGATCTTCCAGGTGATCCCAAACGGGGACCCCGCGGCCCGGATCGGCGGACAGCACGCGAACGCGGCGACGATCGCGCAGATCCGGCACACCTGGGGGTTCGACAGGCCGATCTACATCCAGTACCTGAAGACGATGGGCCAGATCTTCTCCGGCACGGTCGTCTCGTACTCGCAGGGCGTGAACGTGCTCGCCTCGATCCGGCGCGGTCTGCCCGCGACGCTGTCGCTGGCGATCGGCGCGGGGATCATCTGGTTCACGCTCGGGGTCCTGCTGGGCGTGATCACCGCGGTCAGGGCGGGGCGGTTCTCAGACCGCGCGCTGACCGTGCTGGCGTTCATCGGCGTATCGTGCCCGCCGTTCTTCCTCGGCGCGCTGGCGATCTACTACCTCGGCTACAAGGCCAACATCATTCCGCTCGGGGGGTACGTTCCCTTCACCACGAGCCCGGGCCAGTGGTTCTCGCACCTGATCGCGCCGTGGCTCGTGTTGTCGGTGCTGTTCATCGGGATCTACTCACGCGTGCTGCGCTCGACGATCCTGGACACCCAGCACGAGGACTTCGTCAGAACCGCCCGCGCGAAGGGGCTGTCGGAGCGGCAGACCCTGTTCCGCCACGTGCTGCGGAACTCCATGATCCCGGTCATCTCGCTGTGGGGCCTCGACTTCGCGCAGGTGATCGGCGGCGGCGCGATCCTCACCGAGACCGTCTTCAACCTGCACGGCGTGGGTCAGTTCGCCGCCGACTCGATCCAGATGCTGGACGTTCCCCCGATCCTGGTGATCACGATGCTGACCGCGTTCTTCGTCGTCCTGCTCGGGGCCGTGGTCGACATCGTCTACGCGTTGCTCGACCCGCGGATCAGGTTGAGCGGCTGATGGCCCCCGCTGAGCCGCTGCTGCGCGTGGAGGACCTCCGCGTCTCGTTCGCCACCGAGGAGGGCGTCGTGCAGGCGGTCGACGGCGTGTCGTTCACCGTCGACCCCGGCGAAGTGCTCGCGATCGTCGGCGAGTCGGGCTCCGGCAAGTCGGTCTCGGTGATGACGCTGATGGGGCTCACGCGGGGCCCGAACGCGCGCTTCGACGGCCACGCGATGTTCGGCGGGCGCGACCTCGTCAGCGCGCCCGACTCGGAGCTTCAGAAGGTGCGCGGCAACCAGATGGCGATGGTCTTCCAGGACCCGATGAGCTCGCTGGATCCGGTCTACCGGATCGGCGACCAGATCGTCGAGCAGATCCGCGCCCACGAGCACGGCATCTCGAAGGCGCAGGCGCTTGACCGGGCGGTCGACCTGATGGAACGCGTCGGCGTCCCGCGCGCGCGGGAACGGATTCGCTCCTACCCACACGAGTTCTCCGGCGGGATGCGCCAACGGGTGATGATCGCGATGGCGCTGTCGAACTCCCCGCAACTGCTCATCGCCGACGAGCCGACGACCGCGCTCGACGTCACGATCCAGGCCCAGATCCTCGACGAGCTGCGACAGCTGCGGTCCGAGACGGGCGCCGGAATCATCCTGGTGACCCACGACCTCGGCGTGGTGGCGGACATCGCCGACCGGATCGTCGTGATGTACGCCGGGCGGGTCGTCGAGCAGGGTACGCTGGACGAGATCTTCTACGACCCGCAGCACCCATATACGTGGGGGCTGCTCGGCTCGATCACCCGCATCGACCGCGATCGCTCCGAGCGGCTCCCGGCGATTCCCGGGCTCCCGCCGTCGCTGCTGGCGCCACCGAGCGGGTGTCACTTCAGGACGCGCTGCCCACACGCGTTCGAGCGCTGCACCGAGGTGCCGGAGCTGATCTCGCGTCTCCCGGAGGCGCCCGAGCACCTCGACCGTTGCTGGCTCGAGGTGGAAGCCAAGCGGAGCCTTCGCCAGCTCGGTGACCAGATCGGCTTGGCCACGGGAGAGACGGTGATCTCGTGAGCGCTCAGGGCGAGCTCCAGGGCCGCGCCGATGCGCCCGCAAACGGAGTGCCGCTGCTAGAGGTCAATCATCTGCGGGTCTATTTCCCGGTCAAGGCCGGGCTTCTGATCGATCGCAAGGTCGGCCAGGTCCACGCGGTCGACGACGTGACGTTCCAGCTGAGCGAGCGGGAGACGCTCGGGATCGTCGGCGAGTCGGGGTGCGGCAAGACGACCCTGATCCGATCGCTGGCTCGGCTCGTCGACGCCACAGACGGTGCGATCAGGTTCCGTGGCGACGACATCACGAAGGCGGGCCGGCAGAAGCTGCAGCCGGTGCGTCGCGACGTGCAGATGGTCTTCCAGGACCCCCAAGCGTCGCTCAACCCGCGCAAGCGGGTCGGCCAGATCCTCGCCACGCCGCTGCGGCTCGGCGGCACCCGGAGGAAGGAGATCGAGTCCCGAAGCCGCGAGCTGCTCCAGCAGGTGGGCCTGTCACCGGAGCACCTCAATCGGTTTCCGCACGAGTTCTCCGGTGGCCAGCGCCAGCGCATCGGCGTTGCCCGTGCGCTGGCCCTCAACCCGAAGCTGATCCTGCTCGACGAGCCGGTGTCGGCGCTCGACGTCTCGATCCAGGCGCAGGTGATCAACCTGCTCGACGAGCTCCAGGACGACCTTGGTTTGACATACGTGTTCGTCGCCCACGATCTCAGTGTCGTCCGCCACGTGTCCGACCGGATCGTGGTCATGTACCTAGGGAAGCTGATGGAGGTCTCGCCCGCCGACGAGCTCTACTCAAAGCCGATCCATCCGTATACATCCGCGCTGCTCGGGGCGATTCCGATCCCCGACCCGCGTGAGAACCGTGCCCGCGAGCGACCGATCGTCTCCGGGGAGCCGCCGAACCCGATCAACCCTCCGTCCGGGTGCCGCTTCCACACGCGCTGTCCCCGCGCGACCGAGATCTGCAAGCGCGTCGAGCCGCAGCTGACAACCTACGCCGGCGGTCACATGGCGGCGTGCCACCACCCCCAGAACGTGACCGACGAAGAGATCAGGGCGGCGACCCGATCTGAGGCCTCGCCGCTGAGCTCGGGCAGCGATGCACCCGGCGCGGAAGAGCGCTCCCTGGGCCAGGTGCGCGGCTAACCCGTTCAGGTGTTCACAGCGGACGTCGTGTCTGCGGGCGCTGGGCATCTCTGCGGCGCCTGATCACGATGACCGCTGCGGCGGCGGCGAGCGCGGCCAGCCCCACGATCACGGCCGGTAGCACCGCTGAGCTCCCGCCGCTCGATGTACTCGTAGCCGAGCTGACGGCTCGGACCGGATCTCCAGACGCCGCGGCGAGCCGCGGGATCGCCGCAATCGCGGCGCGAGCGAGCGTGTTGCTATTGCCATCCGCCGGCTTGGTCAGCGCGGCGGCGGCACTGGTCGCCGCTGCGCCCAGCCCCTGTGCCCCGTATCCGTTCGGCATCACCACGAGCAGCCGCTGCTTGGCGTTGAAGCTGATCTCCTGGTCAAGGTAGTTGGCGTATGTCTGGGGCTTGTCGAACAGGCTGGGGATCGCGCCCAGGTCGACCGGCGATCCGATCAGCGCGACCTTGATCGGAAAGTGCGCGGCCGCGGCCGCGGCGACCTCCGCGTTCAGTGCCTTCTCGACCGGCGGCGAGACCGGGGGGTTGTATGGATAGAACACGCTGGCCCCCAGCAGCACGTCGCTGGCGGGATCGGCGTCAGCGAGCGCGCCCACCGGAACGAGCAGCGTGGCGACGAGACTGGCGATGACCAGTCTGACCAGCGCGGTGAACATCGCGGGGAGCTTAGAGCCGCGCCAAAGCGGCGTGCCGACCGAGACCGGCCTTCAGGTCGCTAAGCCAGCGCGCTTCGCACGAGCTCGATCGCGACGATCACCGCGGCCACCCCCGCTGCAATTGCAACGGCGGCGGCCAGCAGGCGAAGACGGACCGCAGCTATCCGCTGGTCTGGTTTCATGGCTTCACGTTGAGGGTGAACGGTGCCGTCACGATGCGCCCCGCGAGCTTCATCTGCAGGAACAGACGCCACGTGCCCGGTTCCGGGAGCAGGACGCCGATCGTCAGCTTGCCGGGCGCGCTGGAGCTGCCGGTGATCGCGCTGGCGCGGACGCCCGGGAGGCTCCCGCAGTTGGGTGCATTCGGTGCGCAGATGTGAGTGTGGAAGTAGCTCAGCGATCGCTGCTGGAAGAAGATCGCGTGAGCGAGTGCCCCAAACCACGGGGTGAACGTGACCTTGCCGCCACTTGGATCGGTCACGTCGACGTGCATGAACTCGGCCTGTATCGCGTGCAGGGAACCGTGGGGCGCCATGTCGAAGTGATAGCCGTCGACCACGAGGTGCGCGTTGAATCGCGGCAGCGGCTGCGGGTGGTAGGACCCGGAGACGTCGACGGTCTGTGTCAGCTGGAAGTTGGGCAGCACGCCGGGGAGGTCCGGGTAGACGTCGACGAGCACCCTGTAGGGGCCGGGCGCTGGGAAGCTGACCGTCTGACGGAGCAAACCGTTCGGGCCGATCGGCGGATGCTGATGGATGATGTAGGCGAGATCGTCACGGACGATGATCAGGTGCACGCCGGTGTGCGGGCCCGGTCCCGTCCTGTATTGGGTCAGCGCCTGGCCGTCCGGCCTCTTGACCGTGAACGAGACGGTGACGGGCTGCCCGGGCTTGATCGACCCCACTGGCTGGAATCCAGCCAGCGCGAACACGCGTGCGGGCGCGACCGTCGGCACGCTCACGACAGCGCCCGAGCTCGACCCGCAGCCGGCGAGCGCGACCGCGGCCAGCGACGCCGCCAGGGCGGCGGCCGGAATGTGCCTTCGTCTCATCGTCGGTCTCCTCATCCGTCGGCCTGGTCAAGGATCAAGGCGGTGAACGACGGCCCGTTCCGTGGCGCGATCTGGAAGCCCAACGCCCACTTGCCGACCATCACCAGCGCGGGAGCTGCGCGCGAATACACGCCCGGTCGCGTCTCGGCGAGCTGATACTCCTGCTGTGGCATCTCCATCTCCGTGTGGTTGAAGGTCAAGGTCACGTTGGCCCCACGCACCGGTTGCCCGCCCTTGGTGATCCGCAGCGCGAACGAGTCCGGCGCGGCAGCCTTGTTCGGCGAGACCAGGACCTGAAGGACATAGCCCGCCCGCTTCACGGTTTCGGCGACCCGCCCGGGTCCAACCTGCGCCAGCGCCGAGTTCTGCAGCGCGAATGCGGGGGGCGGCGGCGCCAGACTTGACAGCAGCGCGGCCGCGAACACCGCGCCCGCCACGACAATTACCTCGCCGCTGACGAGCCGGCGCAGCAGGCGCGCCGCCGGCGCGCCGAGCTCGGGACGCTGCCGGGCGGCGACCAGGCTTGGCTTCGACCGGAGCAGGTTCCCCGACGCGATCAGGATCGCCCCGCCCAGCAGCCCCGCCTTGACGAGGATCGCCACTCCATATCCCGTCTGCCAAAGCGCGTTGACCGCCGGCATGTGGACGATCGCCTCGCCGACACCGCTGGCGCCGAGCAGCACCACAGACGCGAACGCGACGTTGGAGAAGCGGGGCACCACGACCGATAGCGCATCTACGCGCACCCTCGGCGGAGCGGTCCGCCACAACACCAGCAACCCGACGAGCCCTCCGAGCCAGACCGATCCGCCAAGGACGTGAACCCAGTCCAGGCCGAGCGTCACGCCACGCGGTGAGGTCTGCGCGGCGTGACCCGCGGCTCCCGGGACGATCATCACGGCGGCCGCAGCCAGCAGCGCTCCCGTGGTCGCGGCGAGCCCTGCGATCGAGCGCCGCTCGCGATCGGGCCGGTCGAGCCAGAGAGCGATCCACGCCGCGACGCAGAACAGCGCAAAGCACAGCTCGAGGTCGAGGATCGCGCGTCCGAACGCCGTCGCCCGGTAGAGCGGCACGAGCGTCGCCAGGTCGAACACCGAGCGCAGCGAATCGTTGGCGATTGCGAAGTCCAGGTACACCGGAATCGCGATCAGCGCCACGAGCGACACCGCCACGAGGGCGACCGACAACCCTCTCAGGCTGACCCCCGGTACCCGTCGCACCACCGGCCGCGCGATCGCCATCCGCAGCACGAACAGGCCGACCGAGACCATCACCGCCAGGAGCATCAGCCAACGGGTGATCAGCAGCCCCGGGGTGGTGGCCGTTGCCGAGACGCTCGGCACCTTGAATTGCGGAGCCGGCCCTGGATTTGGCCCGACGGCG
>DATKFF010000612.1:0-2991 GCA_035511595.1 Solirubrobacteraceae bacterium
CGAACGTGCGGGCGGTGGTAGGCCTTCGCCAGCTGCGAGACCTCACCGAAGTCGGCGTAGTAGCCCTCGCGCTCGTCGGTCAGCACCGCGCGCAGCGCGTGATGGAAGTCGTCGGCCCACTCGCCGTCGCACGCGTAGCCGCCGCGCTCACGCGCGCGCATCACCTTCGGATCGTTGAGCCCGCTCTCGGCGATCACCACGGCATCCTTGCGAACTTCACGCACGCGGCGCGCCACGGCCGCGACGATGTGCTCGGGGCTCGAGTCGAAGATCGCGTGGATCGCGTCGAGCCTGAGCCCGTCGAAGCCGAAGTCACGCACCCAGCCGGTCGCGCTCTGGAGCACCCATTCTCGGACCGGGTCGCAGTCGGCCTGGTCGAAGTTGAGCGCGCGCCCCCATGGGGTCTCATACGCCGTCGTGAAGTACGGTCCGAACGCGTCGAGCGCCTTCACGCCCGACGTACCGACGTGGTTGTAGACGACGTCGAGGATCACCGCGAGCCCCTCTCCGTGCGCGGCCGCGATCAGCTCGAGCAGGCCGTGCGGTCCTCCGTAGGAGGACTGCGCCGCGCTCAGGTAGACGCCGTCGTAGCCCCAGCCCCGCGAGCCGGGGAACTCGGCGATCGGCATCAGCTCGATCGCGCCCACCCCGAGCTCGGCGAGCTCGTGCAGGTGCGCGATCGCGCCGGCGAACGTGCCCTCGGCGCTGAACGTGCCGACGTGCAGCTCGTAGATCACGAGCCGGTCCTTGCGGGGCGGGTTGCGGAGCGCCGGCGGCGGGCTCGGCGCGAGCACGCGCGACGGCCCCCGCAACCCCTCGGGCTGGAAGCGCGAGCAGGGATCGGGGAACGCCTGGCCATCGAGCAAAAACAGGTAGTCGTCCCCGGCGCTAGCCGGGGCGATTACCTCATAGACCCCATACCCGGCCTCGCTCAGCGGCAGCTCCTCACCGGACAGTCGCAGCGCGACGCGCCCCGGTCGCGGCGTCCACACGCGGAACTCGACGCGCCCGTCGCCCAGCGGCCGCGCCCCCAGGGGCCGTTCCCACGGATATTCGGCGCCCACTACTGGGTCTCGGGCACCAGCCAGACCGCGGCCAGCGGCGGCAGCACGATCTCGGCGGAAAACGGCTGGCCGTGCCAGGGAATCGGCTCGGGCTGAACTCCCCCGAGGTTGCCGACGTCGCCGCCGCCGTAATAGGTGGAGTCGGTGTTGATCGCCTCGCGCCAGCGCGTCGCCCGCGGCAGGCCGAGCCGGTACTTCTCACGCGGCACCGGGGAGAAATTCGCGACGAACACGACGACGCGGTCGCCGTCACGCGACTGGCGCGCGAACGCGATCACGTTTGCGTCGGCGTCGTTGGGCTCGATCCACCAGAAGCCCGACGGGTCGGAGTCGAGCTCCCACAACGCGGGCTCGCCGTGATACAGGCGGTTGAGGTCACGCACCAGCGACTGGATCCCGGCGTTCTCCGGTCGTTCCAGCAGGTGCCAATCGAGCGACCGCTCGTGACTCCACTCCGACTCCTGCGCGAACTCGCCGCCCATGAACAAGAGCTGCTTGCCGGGGTGCGCCCACATGTACGCGTACAGGGCGCGGAGGTTGGCGAGTTTCTGCCAGCGATCGCCGGGCATCTTCGAGTACAGCGAGCCCTTCCCGTGCACGACCTCGTCGTGGGACAGCGGCAGGATGAAGTTCTCGCTGAACGCGTACATCAGGCTGAAGGTCAGCTCGTGATGGTGGTAGCGGCGGTAGATCGGGTCCTGCTGGAAGTAGCCGAGCGTGTCGTGCATCCAGCCCATGTTCCACTTGAAGCCGAACCCGAGCCCGCCGAGGTAGGTGGGGCGCGAGACGCCCGGCCACGCGGTCGACTCCTCGGCCGCGGAGATGATTCCCGGCTCGCGTCCATGGATCAGCTCGTTGAACTGCTTGAGGAAATACACGGCGTCGAGGTCCTCGCGGCCGCCGAACTGGTTCGGGACCCACTCGCCCGCGCGGCGCGAGTAGTCGAGGTACAGCATCGAGGCGACGGCGTCGACCCGGATGCCATCGACGTGGTATTCGCGCAGCCAGAACAGCGCGTTCGAGGTCAGGAAGTTGCGGACCTCGTGGCGCCCGTAGTTGAACACCAGCGTCCCCCAGTCGGGGTGCGCACCGCGCCGCGGGTCCTCGTGCTCGTAGAGCGCGGTCCCGTCGAACCGCGCGAGCGCGAACTGGTCGCGCGGAAAGTGCGCCGGGACCCAGTCGAGAATCACGCCGACGCCGCCCGCGTGCATCCGCTCGACGAACCCGCGCAGCTCGTCCGGATGGCCCCAGCGCGAGGCCGGGGCGTAGTAGCCCGTGACCTGGTAGCCCCAGGAGCCGGCGAACGGGTGTTGCATCACCGGCAACAGCTCGACGTGGGTGAAGCCCATGTCCTTGACGTACGCGGACAGCTCGTCCGCGAGCTCGAGGTAGGTGAGCGGGCGATTGCCCTCGAGCGTGTTCAGACGCCAGGAGCCGAGGTGGACCTCGTAGATCGAGATCGGGCGGCCCAGCGGCTGCTGTTCGGCGCGCTCGGTCAGCCACTCGCGGTCAGACGACCTCCACTTGTGCTCTGACTTGAAGACGATCGACGCGGTCTGCGGCGGATGCTCGGCCTCCTGCGCGTACGGGTCCGCCTTCAGCACGAGCTCGGAGTCCGCGCCGAGGATCTCGTACTTGTAGCGAGCGCCCGGCTCGATCGCCGGCAGGAACAGCTCCCAGACGCCGCTCGCGCCGAGGGAGCGCATCGCGTGCAGCCGCCCGTCCCAGGTGTTGAAATCGCCGACCACGCTGATCGCCTTCGCGGCCGGGGCCCACACGGCGAACGCCGTCCCGCGGACCCCCTCGTGCTCCATGGGGTGGGAGCCGAGCTTCTCGTAGATCTGCTCATGCTGGCCCTCGCCGATCAGGTACAGGTCGAGCTCCCCGATCGTGGGGCTGAACGCGTACGGGTCCTCGACCGTGAACG
>DATKFF010000613.1:0-2348 GCA_035511595.1 Solirubrobacteraceae bacterium
GCGATCGAGCGGACGCTCGGGACCGTGCTCAAGTACCGCGAGGATCAGGACGTGGTCCGCGCCCAGGGCCTGGAGCAGCTCGTTGCCGGCCGGGACTGAGCCGAGCGCGTTCACGGTCGAGACGCTCGAGCTCGACCTCCCTGCGGTGGCAGGCGCGTTCAGCCGCCGGCTCCACGAGGCCGGGCTGCCGACCGCAGCCGACAAGACGGCCGCGTTCACGCAGGCGCTGGCGCTGGCCCGTCCGATCACGCGGCGGCGGCTGTACTGGACTGCGCGGGCGGTGTTCGTCTCGGACCCCGGACAGGCCAGGGCGTTCGACGCCGTGTTCCGGTCGGTGTTCGGCGGACGCCGCGGGCACGACGACACCGAGCCGCGGTCGGACGAGGTCGAGACCGTGCCGGCGCCTGCTGACGATCGACCGACGCGCGATCGCTCGAGCTCGGGGCCCGGTCGGGAGCCCTCGGGTTCGCCGAGCGCGTCGACTGGCGACGACGCCGACGCGGACGCCGGTTCCGCCGAGGTTCCGGTGGCGCTTGCTCCCAGCGAGGAGGAGGTGCTGCGTGAGAAGCGCTTCGACGAGCTCTCGCCACGAGAGCTGGCCCAGCTCTACCGGCTGATGACGCGGCTCGAGGTCGCCACGCCGCTGCGGCGCACGCGCCGGGCGGAGCGCTACCGCCACGGTGAGCGGATCGACCTGCGCCGCACGCTCCGCGGAAGCCTGCGGACGGGCGGTGACCCGATCGCGCTGCGCCGCCGGCGCCGGCGCGTGGTCCCCCGACGGCTCGTGTTGCTGTGCGACATCTCCGGGTCGATGGAGCCCTACGCGCGCGCCTACCTCCAGTTTCTGACCTCGGCGGCCCGGAGCGGCTCCGGGGTCGAGGCGTTCGCGTTCGCCACGCGCCTGACGCGGCTGACCCGAGCGCTGGGCTCACGCAACCCCGAGCGCGCGATCCGCAACGCCGCTGCGGCCGCGCCCGACTGGTCGAGCGGGACCCGGATCGGCGACGCCTTGAAGGCGTTCAACGACCGACACGGTCGCCGCGGGCTCGCGCGTGGGGCGGTGATCGTGATCATCTCCGACGGGTGGGAGCGGGGCGACCCCTCGATCGTTTCACGGGAGATGGAGCGGCTGCGGCGATTGGCCTACCGGATCGTGTGGGTCAACCCGCGCGCCGCGGCCGAGGAGTTCGCACCGCGCGCCGGCGGCATGGCCGCGGCCCTCCCCTACCTCGACGCGCTGGTGAGCGGCCACAGCCTCGACGCGATGAGCGAGGTCGTGGACGCGATCGCCGGGCACGGCCCCCGGCCGATGGATCCTGCGCGGGAGCCGGAGCAGGATGCCGAGCCGTGGCCGAGCGCGACGCCGATCGGGGGCAGCTCGGTCGCGATGCCCAGCGGCTACGGCCCCAGCAGGGGCAGGACGACGCCCGGATGGGACCCGTGAGCGACGCGCCGCCCAAGATCTGCATCTACCCGGGCTGCAACCGTCCAGCGGTGCCGCCCCACCCGCTCGGCGGTCCGCAGCCGGCGTTCTGCGACCTGGAGGAGCACAACGCGCTGACCGCCCATCAGGAGCGCCAGCGACTCGAACGTGAAAGCGAGCAACACCAACGCGATCCATGAGGAGGTTCACCCGTGGCTGATGAGGCATACCGAGCGGTCTTCCTGCGCGTCCACCCGACGGGCAAGATGGTGCTCAGCCTGACCACTGAGGCCGACGGCAACGAGGCCCAGTACGCGCAGCTGGTCGCCGACGGCCTCGGCGTGCCGCCGCTCGACGTGAAGGTCGTCCCCGCCGATACCGACCGGTTCGGCGAGGGACACGGGTTCAACACCGCGCCCTCCGGTGGCGCGCCGGCCGCGATCGAGAGCACGACCGGCAAGATCCTCGCGAAGGCGCAGCTGCTCGCGGCGGTGGCACTCGACGCCCCGGCGGACAGCCTCACGTGGGACAACGGCGCGTTCACGCGTGACGGCGACTCGACGCAGGCCAAGACGATCGCCGACATCGCGCTGTACGCGCACGGAACCGGTGCGCTGCCACCCGGAGTCGAGGGCGGGCTCGACGCCCAGACCGTCTACCGGGGCTAGCCCCCCAACTTGGCGTCGCCGGTGACCTCGACCTCGTCCACGACCTTGAGCGTCCCGAACAGCCCTGAGTACGGCTTGATTCCCCAGTCGCTCTGCTTGACGGTCGCGGTCCCGAACAGGAGGCCGTCATCGGCGAGCGCCAGCTCGAACTGGATCGGCCTCCGCCGGCCGGCAAGCTCGAGCTCACCGCGCACGAGCATCCGGCCTTCTTCGAGCCCGGGCTCCACGGTGCTTGAGCGGAACTCGATCGACGTCGA
>DATKFF010000614.1:0-2369 GCA_035511595.1 Solirubrobacteraceae bacterium
TCCAAAAACCCGGAGCGAAGCGGAGGGCAAGAATAAAGGCTGACGCCGAAATTGGCTGACGCCGCGAGATTGTTGACAGTTTTTGGCGTCGAGAGGACCCGGCGGAAACCGACCTTTTCGGCAGCGATCGGCACCACTCACGGAGACGCTCAGGTGAGCCACAAGAACCCGCGACCGATGAGCAATATCGACGAACTCGACGGGCGTCCGCTACGCCCTGCCATGGGCAAGCACCTGCGTGCCCGCGACCGCGTCGCCTCCGGCTCGCTCGTCATAGGCCGCCTCGTGCGCCACGGACATGGCCAGCGAGGCCCGGGCCGCGCGCGGCGCGCCCTGGTTCCGGGGGCGGCACCGGGCTTTGCGCCCAAGCGCAGCGCGCGGCGCGTCGTCATCAAGGCGCACGTCCAGCGCCTCTCGCGCCACGGCGCCCAGGGCGCTGCTAGGCACCTGCGGTACATCGAGCGTGACGGCGTCGAGAAGGACGGCTCGCCCGGGGTGCTCTACGGGCCGGACGGCCCCGTCGCGCGCGAGGTCTTCGAGGAGCCGCGCCTCGGCGAGCGCCATCAGTTCCGGTTCATCGTGTCGCCCGAGGACGGCCGCGACATCGATCTCACCGCCTACGCACGGAGCCTGATGAGCCGCGTCGAGCGCGATCTGGGACGCCGCATCGAGTGGGCAGCGGTCAATCACTTCGACACCGAACACCCTCACGTCCACGTCGTCGTGCGCGGAGTCGACCTCGACGGCGCGCAGCTCCGCATGGAGCCCGCGTACATCTCGCGCGGCATGCGCTGGAGCGCTCAGGAGCTCGCGACCGACTGGCTCGGCCCAAGGCTCGAGTCGGAGATCCAGCGCGCTTACGAGCGCGAGGTCGGCCAGGAGCGTCTCACATCGCTCGACCGCGAGCTCGCGCGTCTCGCGCAGGACCGCCGCATCGACGCCGAAGCCTTCGAACAGCGCGCGGGCTACCCCCAACCCGAGATGCTCGCCCGCCGCCTCGAACAGCTCCGACATCTCGGTCTCGCGGAGCGGGTCTCGGATGCGACTTGGGAGCTTGCCGACCGGTGGCAAGACGAGCTGCGGGAGCTCGGCTTCCGCGGCGATCGGCTGAAGCAAATCCACCGCGCCCTGCACGGAGTGGATCCGGCCCGCGTTCATGTCGTCGGCCCAGGCCAGGGCATCCCCGACGGCCGCGGCGGCGTCGTGGAGGAACCCCTGGTCGGGCGCGTGGCCCGCAAAGGGCTTGCCGACGAAAGCGAGGGCACCTACTACGCGGTGCTCGAGACCGCCGCCGGAGCCGTCTACCACGTGCCGCTTGCGGTGGGCGCTATCGACGAGCTCGAGCGGGGGGAGCTCGTCACCTTCTCGGCCAAGCGACGCGAACCGGCCGTCCGTCCCATCGACCGGCACCTCGTCGGCGTCGCTGAGGAGCGCGGCGGCATCTACGAGATCGCTCCGGACGGCCGCCCGACGCGCGAGCTTCAGGCCGCCCGCACGCGCCTTCGTCAGCTCGAGCGCATAGGGCTGGCAACCCTGGAGCGGCCCGACCGATGGCGCCTCGCCCCAGACCTGCTCAAGCAGATCGAAGTCCGGCAACGCGAGAGCCCGCGCTACCAACTCTCCGTCAAACCAATGGCCCTCTCACTCGATCAGCAAGCAGCCGAACGCGGGCCCGTTTGGCTCGACCATGTGGACCCGCGGACCCTGCAGAGGCACGGGCTGGGCGCGGAGGTCCACGCCGCGATTGAGCGCCGACACGAGGTGCTCCGCGAATTCGGCATCGCCCCCGACGACCCCGAGCGCATAGCGAAGCTTCACGACCTCGGAAGGCGGACAGTAGGGGAGCAAGCTGCACGTCACGTCGGCGAAGCGTTCCTCGAGCAGACGCCCGACCGCTTCCGGGGGCTTGTCGTCGGCACACTGTCGGACCGGGCGTCATCGTACGTGGCCGTCTCCAACGGACGGAGCTTCGTCCTGTTCGAGGCCACGCCGGAGGCCAGGGCCCTGACGGGGCGCGACGTGGAGCTCCGGCACGCAGAGGACGGGCGCGTGGTGCTTCTGGACGAGACGGCGCGCCGCGAGTTCGGCGAGAGGCTCGCGCGCGCGACCCATCGCACGTTCTTGTCGCAGATCCCGGACAGCTTTTGCGGCACCATGATGCGGGAGGGATCGAGCGGCGCCTCCCATCTCGTCGTCTCCGACGGCGTACGCTTCGTGCTCGTCCCGGACTCGGCCGATGCGCGCGCGCTCGTGGGCAAGCACGTCGAGGTCACCGCTGACCGGGACGGTCTCCTTCTCGGCCTACGGCTGAGCGACCGCGACCGCGGCCTCAGCCGCTAACCTCACTTCATCAAACTTCCATCCGCCGC
>DATKFF010000615.1:0-2207 GCA_035511595.1 Solirubrobacteraceae bacterium
CACATAACCGCCAATCGCCCCAAACTGGTCCTTCGCTTGCCCGGTGATCGCGAGAGCTTCGTCCAGGTCGCCGTGCAGTCGAGCTAGCTCACCTCGCAGCAGCGTTACCGACGCGGCGAGGAACGGTCCCGTCTCCTGCTCGCGCTCGAGCGTCTCGAGCTCCCGAGCCACGGTTCCCGCATCAAAGGGTCCCCACATGAGCGCGGCGACCTGCCACCCGAGCGCGCGCGCTCGAAGGCCGTTGTCCCCGGCGCGGGCAGCGTGATCGGCGGCTAGGCGCAGCTCCGCGGCCGCCGGACGCGCCTGACTCACGGCCCAGTGCGCCCAGAAGGCGGCCAGGTGGGCCTTCGCGAGCCCGCGCTCGTCTCCGCGCTCGGCGAGCTGCTGAAGCATCCCCGGAAGCACTGACTGAATCTGGTGCCCCACACCGTCGGGACGGGCGTTATTGCCCCATTCGAGTCGGGTCAGCTGGGCATCCAGCGCCGTATCGGGATCGCGCTCGCCCGCAGAAAGAAGCTCGTCCGCGCGGGAGAGCTCGCCAGCCACGATCAGCTCCTCGGCCAGCTCGACCCCGATCCTAACTTTGAGCCGGGCGCCGTCGGGAGCGATCGCATGTGCCCGTTCCAACAGGTTCCCCGCCGCGGCGAGATCGGACCGGTGCCGCGCCCGTAGGCCGGCCGCGAACAGGTGCTCGGCTGCCCCCCGCGCGAGGTCCGGCTCGACATCGCGTCCGAGCTCCTGGGTGTAACGAGCCGCCTGCTCCAAATGCCACCCCGCAATTTCGTCAACTTCGATCAACTCTGTGGCGTGCTGCTCCAGCCACCGCGCGAACCGCTCGTGTAGCGCCGCACGCGTGGCCTTGGGCAAACCGTCGTAGGCCGCGTCCCGAATCAGCAAGTGACGAAATCGGAACGCGTCATCGCCTGCCAACTGCGGGGGATGTGGGCGGATCAGCTCCTTTCGCACCAGCCCCGCCAACCGCGACTCCAGCTCCGCCGCCAGGCGCTCGTCCGCGAGCGCGCGGACCGCCAGACGGTGAAACACCTCGCCCTCGACGGCACCGCGCTCCAGCAACTCCCGCTCCTCCACCGCCAGTCGCTCGAGGCGTGCCGCCAGCAGCGCCTGGACGGTCGGCGGGACCTCGACGCTGCCGCGCTCCCGCGCGAGTGTGACCATCTCCTCGAGGAACAGCGGATTACCTTCGCTGGCCGCAATGACGCGCGCTCGTGCTTCGGCGTGCAACCCGTTGCCGAGCTGGTCGAGGAGCGCCTCAGCGTCCGAAATGCCGAGCGGTTCGAGAAGGACGGTCGCCGCGTTCAGCTTGCCCCCTCCCCATCCGGGCCGCTCCTCGAGCAGTTCAGGACGCGCGGTGCATAACAGCAGAATCGGCGTGCCGCGAGACAGGTCGGCGACGTGGTCAAGCAGGTCGAACAGCATCGGCTCCGCCCACTGAAGATCGTCGAGGTGCAAGACCATCGGCCGTTCGGAGGCGAGCGACTCAAATAGCCGCCGGACCTCCCAGAACAGCTCCTCAGGCGTCGCCAAGCCTCCGGTGCTCAGCAGCTCCAGCACGCGACGTGCCGGCTCTCCGACCGACAACAGCGCTTCGACGAGCGGCCAGAACGTGATCCCCTCGCCGTAGTGCAGACACCGGCCGCGCAGCACGGTCGCTCCGTCGCCCAGCGCAGACAGCAGCTCGGCCACCAACCGGGACTTTCCGACGCCTGCGGGACCCAGCAACGTGAAGAGATGACATCCCGACTCCTCAACCACGCGATCCCATGCCTGACGCAGCACGCGCAGCTCCCGATCACGGCCCACCAACGGAACATCCAGGTGGCGGGCAATGCCTCGCGCCCGCGGATCGACCCGCACCAGTCTGAACGCGGGCACGGGCTCGGACTTCCCCTTCAACGAGAGTGGCTGCAGCGCCTCTACCTCGACCGCGTCACGTACTAGCCCCAGCGTTTCGGCCCCGATAACGATCTCTCCCGGCTCCGCCGCCTGTTCCAAACGCGCCGCGACGTTAACCGCATCACCGATCGCCAGGTTCTCGCCCTCCCCCGCGAGGACCGGCCCGGTGTTGATACCCGTGCGGAATCGCAACCCCACAGCGGTGTCGGCAGCAATCTCAGGTAGCCGATCCCGGATCTCGGCGGCTGCCCGCACCGCTCGTAGCGCGTCATCCTCATGCACCCGCGGGATCC
>DATKFF010000616.1:0-12574 GCA_035511595.1 Solirubrobacteraceae bacterium
AGCTGCGAGAGCCCGTAGCGCTCGGCGTCTTCGATCAGCATCACGGTCGCGTTCGGCACATCGATCCCGACCTCGATCACGGAGGTCGCGACCAGCACCTGCGCGGCGCCGGACGCAAACGCCGCCATCGCCTGCTGCTTGGCGGAGGTCGGCATCTGTCCGTGCAGCAGGACGACCTCGAATCCCTCCAGCTCTCCGGTCCGCAGGCGCTCGAACTCGGCCGTTGCCGCGCGCGCCTGGAGCGTCTCGGATTCCGCGACGAGCGGGCACACCACGAACGCCTGCCGCCCGGCGCGGGCCTCTTCCCGGATCCGCTCGTAAGCCCGCGCGCGCTCGGCCGCGGACGAGCACAGATAGGTCTGGATCGGGCGCCGACCGCGCGGGAGCTCGCGCAGCAGCGTGAAGTCCAGATCGCTGTAGGAGACGAGCGCCAGGGTGCGCGGGATCGGCGTCGCGGTCATATGCAGGACGTGCGGGCTCTCCTCGCCGGGGCCCTTCGCGTCCAGCGCGGCCCGCTGACGCACTCCGAACCGGTGCTGCTCGTCGACGACCACCACCCCGAGCCGGGCGAACGAAACCGCCGGCTCGATCAGCGCGTGGGTCCCGACCACCAGCGACAGCTCGCCGCTCGCGAGCTTGCCCCGCAGGTCGGCGGCGCGCCGCGCCGGTGTCGAGCCGGTGAGCAGGCCGAGCGGAACCGCCTCCCCCGGCATCAGCGCCTGGAGCGTGGCGAAGTGCTGCTCCGCGAGGGTCTCCGTCGGCGCCATCAGCGCTCCCTGATAGCCCTGCTCGACCGCCCGCAGCAGCGCGTACAGGGCGACGACGGTCTTGCCCGAGCCGACCTCGCCCATCAGCAGCCGCTGCATTGGCCGGCTCTGCGCCAAGTCATGGTCGATCTGGTCGAGCGCCGACAGCTGGTCGCCCGTCGGCGTGAACGGCAGCTGCTCGGACAGCCAACGCGCGGTCAGCTCCCGGGACGCGTCGAGCGCGGGCGCGGAGGCCGACTGCTCGCGCGTGCGCCGGCGCCGCAACAGCGCCAGCTGGGCCAGCAGCAGCTCCTCGAGAGCCAGCCGGCGACGGCCCTCCTCGAGGTCGGCCGCGGCGCTCGGGAAGTGGGCCGCCGACAGCGACGCCGCTCGGTCGGGCAGCCGCTCCGAGACTCGAAGCTCGCTCGGCAGCGGGTCGGCGAAGTCGTGGAGCGCGTCGGCGTGGCGGCGCACGAGCGCCAGGATCTCGGTCGAGCTGAGCCCGTCGGTGGCCGGGTAGTGAGCCACGGCCCCGGCGCCCGGGACCGCTTCCGCCGCCGCGCCGCCGAGGCCCTCGGTGGTCGGCGCGTGGGCCTGCACCGTGAACCGGTTACGCGCGGCGTACTTGCCGTGGAGCACGAGCCTGGTTCCGGGCGGGTAGCGGTTGACGAGCCACGGCTGGTTGAAGAACGCCACCTTCAGCACCCCGGTCTCGTCGGCGACCGTGGCCTCGACGATCGGCCGCATCCCCCGGCGGCGGACCGGGCGGGAGGAGATGCTGCGCACCTCGACAACGACGGTCGCGGTCTCGTCGCGTGTCAGCTCGGCGACCGTCCGCGCCTCACGCCGGTCCCGCGGAAGGTGCTCGAGCAGGTCCCCGACCGTCGCCAGCCCGAGGACCTCGGCGGCGTGCTGCGCCTTCTGCCCTCGCAGCTTCAGCGCCTGCCCCAGTCGCGACGGCCGTGGATATCGCACCCGCGCCGCCTCGAGCTGCCCGGCGGTGAGCGGCTGACTGGTTCCGAACGCTGTGACCACGACCCGACTAATGGTCAACCATGCCCCGGCTGCATGACGGGGCTGCAGGGCCTATTCAGCGGACAGCAACCACCAGTAGCTCTGCTGGCCACCGTCGGAGAGCTCGAACTCGACCTCCCCGGCGGCGAGCGCCTGCACGGCGGCGTCGTCGAGCGGCGCCTCGGCGCCGCGCAGGCACGTGATCAGCTCGGCGTCCTCCGCGAGTTGCTCGAGCACTCCGCGCAACGCCTCCCGCGGCTTGCCCCAGACGACGATCTCGTCGTCGACGAAGCCGACTGCGTCGCCCTCACGGAACCGACCGCGCGCGTCGTCCCGGGCGGCGGGCGCGACCGCGCCGGTCCGGACGCGATCGAGCGTCGTCGTCATCGCCACCGCGTTCTCCTCGGCGCTGCGGTTCGGGTCGAGGCTGACGGCGGCCGCGAGCCCCGCCTGCGGCGAGCGCGACGGAACGACGCCGACGGTCTTGTCGGACAGCGCGGCGGCCCGTTCGGCGGCCATCACCACGTTGGGGCTGTTCGGCAGCACGACGACCTCCTCGGCCGGCACAGCGTGGATCGCGGCGAGCAGCTCGTACGTTGACGGGTTCAGCTTCGGGCCACCGTCGAGTGCGTGCACGCCGAAGCTCTCGAACAGCGAACGCATCCCCTCGCCCGTGGTCACCGCAAGCGCACCGCAGCGGTTCACCCGCTCGGGCGCGGTCAGCCGCTCGTCCCGCTGCTTGACCTGGGCCAGCATGTCGGCCACGTCGAGATGCGACACCTGCCCAAGGTCGACGAACAACGCGGTCGCGGCGTCGGGATCGTCGGTGTGGACGTGCACCTTGAGCGTCGTCTGGTCGCCGACCACGAGCACCGAATCGCCGATCTCCTCGAGCGCCCTGACGAACCGGCGTTGCTCGAGGTCGGTGCCGGTGACCGCGAAGTTGGTGCAGTAGCGGTACGTCGTAGAAGCGTGCTGCGGATGCGTGACGCGGGCGGCGGCGTGATGCTCGACGGGCGGCGGCGCGCTACCGCGCAGCGCCCCGACGATCCCGGCGAGCAAGACCGTGAGCGCGTAGCCGCCGGCGTCGACGACGCCAGCCTCGCGGAGAACGGGCAGCAGGTCGGGCCCGCGCCTGACCGAGTCCTGCCCCGCGTCGAGCGCCCGCTCGATCACATCCGCGATCACCGCGTCCTGCTCGGCAGCGCTCGACCCGGGGCCGAGCCGCCCATCGTCCATGTGCGCGAGCTCGGACGCGACCCGGGCCGCCATCTCACGCACCACCGTCAAGATCGTTCCCTCAGCGGGCTCCCGGACCGAGCCGTAGGCCTGGTCCGCGGCGCGCGCAAGCGCCGCGCCGATCAGCACTGGGTCGACGAGCTCACCGGGCCGGCTCGCCAGCTCCTCCGCGGCGCCGCGAATCAGCTGGGACAGGATCACGCCGGAGTTTCCGCGCGCCCCGAGCAGCGCCGCGCGGGCCACGGACGCGACGATCTCCTCGCGCCCGATGTCGTCGATCGTGCGCTCCTGCGAGGCACCCGTGAGCCGGTCCAGCTCCTGCAGCACGGCCCTCAGCGTGAGCACCATGTTGTCGCCCGTGTCGCCGTCGGCCACCGGGAAGACGTTCAGGTCGTTGACCTCCTCGCGGCGAGACTCGAGCGCGGCGAGGCCGGCCTCGACGACCGACCGGAAGCGAACGATGCTGGGGTCCGAAACCGGCCCCGATACCGGTTTGGTAGGGCTCGAGGCCACGCCCTACGGCGCCTTGACTACCTTGCCAGCCTTCAGGCAGCGGGTGCAGACATACACGCGGCGGGGCGTCCCGTGATCGTCGATCCGGACGCGCTGGAGGTTGGGGTTGAACCGCCGCTTTGTCGCAACCATCGAGTGGCTGCGGCTGTGGCCGAACGCGGGACCTCTCTTGCACACGTGGCAGACCTTGGACATGGCGGGCGAGTATAGCCCGGCGGGCCCGGGCCGCTTCTGTCAGCTGCTTGAAATCCCCTCGCGGGGGTAACGTCCTTCTCAATGGATCGTCGAGTCGATCCGCGCGTGAGCGTGCTCCGGGGCGTGGTCCTGCCCGAGCGCTACGAGCCGATCCGGCGGGTCGCGAGCGGCGGGATGGCGTGGGTCTGGTGCGCGCGTGACCGGACCCTGGACCGGCACGTCGCGATCAAGCTGCTGGCGGAGCCGTTCGCCCACGACGAGGTCGCCGCGCGGCGCTTCAAACGGGAGGCGCGCGTCGCCGCTCGCCTTTCCGGCCACTCGAACGTGGTGACGATCTACGACGTCGGCCAGTCCGAGCCTTCGGAGGAGAGCCCCGCCGGACGGCCGTTCATCGTGATGGAGTACCTGGCCGGCGGGACCGTCGCCGATGCCCGGCGTGTCGGGAGCGTCGATCAGGGCACGGCGGTGCGTTGGCTTCAGCAGGCCGCGGCCGCGCTCGACTACGCACACGCGCGTGACGTGATTCACCGGGACGTCAAGCTCTCGAACTTCTTGCTCGACCGCGACCAGGTGCTTCACGTCGCGGACTTCGGGATCGCCCAGCTTGGAACCGAGGACACGCTGACCGTCGCTGGAGAGGTGCTCGGCACCGCCGGGTACCTCGCCCCGGAGCGGGCGCTCGGCCACCCCGCCACCGCCGCCAGCGACCGCTACGCGCTCGCCGTCGCGGCGTTCGAGCTGCTCGTCGGCGAGCGCCCGTTCGGCGCCGAGAACTTCACCGCCCAGGCCCGCCAGCACGTCGAGGACCCTCCGCCGCACGCGAGCCGCCGCAACCCGGCGCTGCCGCCGGCGCTCGATCCGGTGCTGACGCGCGGCATGGCCAAGGATCCGCAGCAGCGCTTTGCGAGCGCGGGCGAGCTCGTCGCCGCCATCGAGCAGGCCCTCAGGAACGAGGGGCCGACGCGAGCGCTCGCCCTCGCGCCGGCCGGCCTGGCGCATGGGCTGTCACGCGCAGGCAGAGGCGGCCGGAGGCGAATCGCGGCCGTCGCCGCGCTCGGCGCCGCGGCGCTCGCCGTCGGAATCGCCGCCGCGGAGAACGGCGGCTCCTCGCCGTCGTTGCATGCGGCAGCGCGTACACACACGCTCACCCATGCGCAAGCGCCGAAGGCGGCGAAGGCGCCGCCCGTCGCCACGACGCCGGCAGCCGTCACCCCCACCCACACGACCACGCACGCGGCCCCCAAGCCGCCAAAGCCGGCGCCCACCCCACCCCAGCCGACCGGCGCCGACGCGCTCCAGGCACAGGGTCACCAGCTAATGCTGGGGGGCGACTACAGCGCCGCGATCCCGCTGCTCCGCCAGGCCGTCGCGACGGCCGCCCAGAACAGCCTGATCTATGCGTACGCCCTGTATGACCTGGGGCGCTCGCTCCGACTTGCGGGCGACCCGCGCGCAGCCGTCACGGTCCTCTATCAGCGTCTCCAGATACCGAATCAGACCGATGTGGTGAGGAGCGAGCTGGCGCTTGCTCTGCGGGCACTCGGCCAGCAGACCGGCGGCGCCGCGCCGGCGCCGCACCGCGCGCACGGGGCACGCGTCGGGGGCCCACCACCTCCCGGCGGGCAGGGCGACTAGCGCCGCAGCGCGGAGGCGCGCGAGCGGCCTACGCGCTGAACCCGGTGGTGCCGCGGCGCGGTGAGAGCTCCTGCTTGACCGCGACCGCCGCGAGCGCCGCCTCGGCGGCCTGACGGCCGGTGTCCCGTTTGGAGCCGCCCGCGACTCGCGCCAGCGCCTGGTCCATCGTGTCGACCGTCAGCACGCCGAACGAGCACGGCACACCGGTCCGGAGCTGCACGTCCTGGATCCCGCGCGCCGCCTCGCCGCAGACGTAGTTGTAATGGTCGGTCTCGCCGCGGATCACCGCGCCGAGGCAGATCACCGCGTCATAGCGCCCCGAACCGGCCGCATAGGACGCGATCAGCGGCAGTTCGAACGCCCCGGGCACCTCGAACCGCTCGACGTCCTCGACGCCCGCCTCGGCGAGCGCCTCGCGCGCGCCGGCCTCGAGCTTCTCGGCCAGCTCACCGTAGAACGTCGCGACGCACAACGCGACTCGGTCGCTCACTCCGGCTCCTGCTGGCGGCGGTCCTGCTCCTGCTCGGTGCGCAGCATCTCCTCGTCGAGCGCCAGGCCCTGATGATGCAGCGTGTGTCCGAGCCGGTCGCGCTTTGCGCGCAGGTACGCCTCGTTGTGCGGGTTGGCGACGTGCTGGATCGGGATCTGGTCGGTCACCGACAGGCCGTAGCCCGCGAGCCCGGAGATCTTCTTCGGGTTGTTCGTCAGGATCCGGATCGAAGTCAGGCCTAGGTCGGACAGAATCTGGGCCCCGATCCCGTAGTCGCGTAGATCGGCCGGCAGCCCGAGCCTCAGGTTGGCGTCGACCGTGTCGAGCCCCTCCTCCTGGAGTTTGTAGGCCCGCAGCTTGTTCAGGAGCCCGATCCCGCGTCCCTCCTGCGAGAGGTAGAGGAGCACGCCTCGGCCCTCGCTCTCAATCATCGCCAGCGCGGACTCGAGCTGCTCGCCGCAGTCGCAGCGCAGCGAATGGAACACATCGCCGGTCAGGCACTCCGAGTGCACACGGACGAGCACGTCCTCGGTGCCCGCGACGTCGCCCTTGACGAGCGCGACGTGGTGCTTGTTGTCGACCAGCGACCGGTAGCCGACCGCGACGAAGTCCCCGAACGAGGTCGGGAGACTGGTCGACACCACGCGCTCGATGAGCTTGTCGTGCCGGCGCCGGTAGGCGACCAGGTCGGCGACCGTGACCATCTTCAGGCCGTGGCGCAGGCAATAGGACTCGAGGTCCGGAACGCGCGCCATCGTGCCGTCGTCGTTCATGATCTCGCAGATCACCCCGGCGGGGATCACCCCCGCCAGGCGGGCCAGGTCGACCGCGGCCTCGGTCTGCCCGACCCGCTCGAGCACGCCGCCGTCCTTGGCCTTGAGCGGGAACACGTGACCGGGCTGGACGAGCTCGCGAGGGCTGGAGCTCGGATCGATCGCCACCTGGATCGTGCGCGCGCGGTCGGCCGCGGAGATCCCGGTCGTCACCCCATGGCGCGGATGCGCCTCGATCGAGACGGTGAACGCGGTGTCGAACGCCGACTCGTTCTTGGCGGCCATCAGGTCGAGCCCGAGCTCATCGCAGCGCTCGGCGGTGAGCGCCAGGCAGATCAGCCCGCGCCCCTCCTTGGCCATGAAGTTGATCGACTCGGGCGTGACGAACTGCGCGGCCATCGTCAGATCGCCCTCGTTCTCCCGGTTCTCGTCGTCCACGACGACGACCATCCGGCCCTGCCGGATGTCCTCGATCGCGTCCTCGATAGTTGCGAACTGCGCCTCTGTGCGACTGCTCATCGCCTCACCGCTTTCTCCACGTACTTGGCCAGCACGTCCACTTCCAGATTGACTGTCCTACCGAGCTGGGCCCGGCCAAACGTCGTGCGCTCGAGCGTCTCGGGGATGAGCGAAACGGTAAACGATCGGGTTTCCATCTCGGCCACCGTCAACGACACGCCGTCGACCGCGATCGACCCTTTCTCCACGACGTACCGGAGCAACTCCTCGCCGGCCTCGATCCGAACCCGCCGCGCGATTCCGTCCCGATCGATCCCGGCGATCGTGCCGACCCCGTCGACGTGGCCCTGAACGAGGTGTCCGCCGAGCCGATCGCTGGCGCGCAGCGGAAGCTCGAGGTTGACCTCCGAGCCGATGTCGAGCGCCCCGAGCGAGCTCCGCGCCAACGTCTCGTTCATCGCCTCGGCGGCAAACGAGCTGCCGTCGACCTCGGTCGCGGTCAGGCACACGCCATTGACCGCCACCGAGTCTCCGTCGCGCAGCTCGCCCGCGAGCGCGGTCTCGATCCGGACGCGCGCGCCGTCGTCGAGGCGGTCGAGCTGCCTCACCCGGCCCAGGTCGGCAATCAGTCCCGTGAACACGCGCTCACCACTCCCGCAGCCGCGAGGTTATGAGCAGGTCGTCCTCGACTCGCTCGCACTCGAGCGTCAGCGCCCGGGCCGCGTCGGCGATCGCCTCCACGCCTTCCCCCTCGAGCGGGTCTCGAGCGGTGCGCCCGCCGAGCACCAGCGGCGCGAGGAACAGCCGGATCTCGTCGATCTCGCCGGCCTCGAGGAACGTGCCGGCCAGGTGCGGGCCGCCCTCGAGCAGGATCGACCCGTCGCCGGCCGCTCCGAGCTGGTCGAGCGCGGAGCGCACGCGCGCGGGCTCGTGCTCGCCGGGCGCGACGATCACGTCCGCGCCGTGGGTCTCGAGCGCGTCGACCGCGGCTCGCGGCGCGGCGCGTGAGACGACGACCGTCAGCGGCGTAAGCCGCGCGCCGCGGACGAGCTGCGAGTCCAGCGGCAGGCGCGCGAGCGAGTCGAACACGATCCTCCGCGGCTGCCGCGACACGGCTTCGACCCGGGCGGTCAGCTGCGGGTCGTCGGCCAGCGCCGTGCCGATCCCGACCGCCACCGCGTCGCACTCCGCGCGCCAGTGATGTGCGAGCTCGCGGCTCGCCTCGCCTGAGATCCACTGCGAGTCCCCCGTCCGGGTCGCGACCTTTCCGTCGAGCGTCATCGCCGACTTGAACAGCACCCACGGGCGTCCGGTACGGGCGTGCTTGCGAAATGGCTGGTTCTGAAGCCGCGCCTGCTCGGCGAGCTCACCGTCGGCGACGACGACCTCGACGCCCTCGTCGCGCAGGATCCCCAGGCCACGGCCGGACGCGTGCGTGCTCGGGTCATCGGCGCCCACGACCACGCGCCCGATTCCGGCCTCGAGGATCGCCTCGGTGCACGGGGGCGTGCGACCGTGGTGACAGCACGGCTCGAGCGAGACGTACATCGTCGCGCCGGCGAGGCTCTGCCCGCCAGCCGCCTTGATCGCCTCGACCTCGGCGTGCGGAGCGCCGAGCGCTCGGTGAAAGCCCTCGCCGAGCAGCTCGTCGTCACGGCTCAGCACCGCCCCCACGAGCGGGTTCGGGCTCACGTGGCCACGGCCGCGCTCGGCAAGCTCGATTGCGCGCGCCAGCAGCCGGCGATCGCTGTCAGTAACAAGGGCCATGGGGGCTTATGAGGATATGACGCGGCAGGCCGCCTCCCCCGCGTCTAACCGCACTCGCCTCCGGTCAGCTGGTAGACGCTCAGCTCCGGCCCGGGAAGACGGTACTGCTGCGGGTAGTAGTCGATCGACCAGTCGAAGCTGAACGGGACCGGGTGGGCGCCCTTCGCGAACGGGCTGACGTGGTAGACGAGGCGGGCGCGGCGCGCGAGCTCGGCGTAGTAGGCGATCGCGCTGGGCGCGTCACCGGGTTGGGCGAACGCGCGGCCGGCCTGGAGCGAGCCGATTACGAGCCAGCAGTAGCCGTCTCTCACGTAGCTGTCGAGCAGCGCCGGGTACAGGTTGCGCTCGTACTGGTCGACGAGCACGAACCGGTGCTCGCCCGCCGGAAGCTGGCTGCCGGTCCGGCTGAGCGTCGTCAGCCACGTGGGCCAACGCCACCAGCGCTCACCGGTCGGCGTCGCCGGCAGCGAGACGCCGATGTCCATCGCCCAGTTGTCGGGGACCAGCGGCTCGATCACGACCTTCGAGCCAGCCGGGATGTGGCGCACCATCCAGGCGCGCGCGAGGTTGCGCGTGTCGGGTCGTGAGAGCACGGCGTCGTTGTGGACGTCGGCGACCACGCTCTGACCCAGCAGCACAATCGCCACGAGCACGCCGGTGACCGCGAACGGGACGCCACGGCTGCGGCACAGCCAGCGTCCGAGCTCGACCGCTCCGTACGCGCCGAGCAGCGCGACGATCGGGAAGATCGGCATCAGCCAGCGGCCGAAGAAGCGCTGCTGGTCGCCCATGAAGATGATGAAGAAGACGAACGCGGGTATCAGCACGAGCAGCGCGCCGACGCGCCTGCGCACCACCAGCAGCGCGGTCCCCCCGACCGCCGCCAGCGTCGGCACCCAGCCCAGCCCCCACGTGAACGTCCACAGGTAATAGGTGATGCCGCTCCCCGGCCGCGTCCCGAGCTTGACCGGGTCCTGCCCGGCCGATGCTGAAGCCTGCTGCCCGATGCCGGAGAAGAACGAGGACGGATCGAGCACGGAGAACGGGTTCGCGACCACGAACGCGATCACGGCCAGCGCGCCCGCCAGCAGCAGCCGCCTGATAGAGGTGCGCAGCGAGCCCGCGGCTGCGTCGCTCGCCGTCGCGCCGAGCAGGCACAGCAGCGTGATCCCGCCGGTGTACTTGGTCGCCGCCGCCAGCCCGATCCCGATCCCGGCCACGGCGTAGTCACGCCTTCGCCCGCGTCGCAGGACTCCCGCGATCCCGTAAAGGGCGAGCGTCACCGGCGCGAGCGTGGGGACGTCGTTGAGCGCCAGGTGGCTGTAGAAGACGGGCAGGAACGCCACCGCGAGGATCGCCGCCGCCAGCAGCCCGACCGTCCGGCCCCAGAGCCGCGTGCCGGTCAGGTACAGCAGCGCGACCGAGATCGTCCCGAGCACCGCGGCGACGACGCGCGCGACCACGAACACCGCGGTCGGGTCGGTCGTGTACAGGTGCCTGACCGCGTCCGCGCCGCCGAACCACAGCTCGAAGACGATGTACAGGAGGTAGGAATATGCGGGCGGGTTGAGGAAGTAATGCGGGTTGAGGTCGTGGCCGAAGAAGCCGACCGCCCGCGGGACGAAGTGGGTGGCCTCGTCGGAGTTGTAGCTGTACGGAAGGCCCTGCTTGATGCCCCACAACCGCAGCACCAGCGCGAGCACGAGCAGCACCGCGAGCGCCGCGCCGTGGAGGCCGATCGAGCGCACCCGGGACACCGCCCGCGGGAGCGCCTGCGCGGTCCCCGGCCGGCGCTCCCGGCGCGCGGCGACAGGGCCCGCGGGGGCGGGCTCGGTGACGATCGCGGCGTCCACTGGCCCCGAGTATCCCGCTACCGTGTGCCCATGAGCGCCGAGAGCTTCTGGCGATGAAGCTGATCATCCAAATTCCGTGCTTCAACGAGGAGGGTCAGCTTCCACTCACGTTGAGCCGGCTGCCGCGCGCGATCGAAGGGTTCGACCAGGTCGAGTGGCTGATCATCGACGACGGCTCGACCGACCGAACGGTCGCGGTCGCCCGCGAGCACGGCGTCGACCACATCGTGCGGCTCACCAACCACAAGGGCCTCGCGGCCGCGTTTCAGGCCGGCGTCGACGCCGGGCTGAAGCTCGGCGCCGACGTGATCGTCAACACCGACGCCGACAACCAGTACGAGGGCGCCGACGTCCCGCGGCTGGTCGAGCCGATCCTGCGCGGCGAGGCGGACATGGTCGTGGGCGACCGCCAGGTGAGCACGATCGAGCACTTCTCGGGGCTGAAGAAGGTGCTCCAGCGGCTCGGCTCGTGGGTCGTTCGCCAGGCCTCCGGCACCCACATCCCGGACACGACCTCCGGTTTCCGCGCCTACAACCGCGAGGCCGCGCTGCAGGTGCAGGCCGTCTCGAAGTTCACTTACACGCTCGAGACGATCATCCAAGCAGGCAAGCTGCTGGTCGCAGTCGAGCACGTCCCGGTCCGGACCAACCCGAAGACGCGCAGCTCACGGCTGTTCCCGTCGACCGCGGCCTACGTCCGGCGAAACGCGCTCTCGATCTTCCGGATCTATTCGCAATACCAGCCGCTGAAGGTATTCTGGGGCGGCGCGCTGGTGATGGGGACCGCCGCGCTGGCGGTGTTCATCCGCTTCCTCGTCTACTTCGTCGAAAGCCCGCACGACGCGGCCAAGGGACACATCCAGTCGCTGATCGCGGGTGCGGTGCTATTCATCGGCGCGATGCTGCTCGGCGCGCTGGGCGTGATCGGCGACCTGCTCGACGCACAGCGGGTGATCTCCCAGCGCACCTTCGAGCGCGTCCGCCGGATCGAGCTCCAGCTCGGAATCGAGCCGTCGCACTACGAGCCGGGGGCGGCGGTCGACGGCGAGCGCGGGCGACCTCGCGGCACCGGAGCGCCCGATCGCGAGGCGCTCGAGGTATGAGCGCGGAGCAGGCGCCAGTCGTCAGCTCCGTCCCGACCGGCAACACCTACGACAAGTACGGCTCGACCAATCCGGTCGTGCGTCGGCTGATGGCCGGCTTCGAGGCGACGCTAGGCGAGCTGTTCGAGCGCGCGTCGGCCGAGTCCGTGCTCGACGTCGGCTGCGGCGAGGGAGTGCTGACCGAGCAGTGGGCGCGACGGCTGGGCGAGCGCAAGGTGGTCGGGCTCGACCTGCCCGACCCGAAGCTCGAGGCGCACTGGCGTGCCCGCGAGCGGCCGAACCTGCGGTTCGTCGCCGGGCGCGGCGAGCAGCTGCCGTTCGGCGACGGGGAGTTCGACCTCGTGACGGCGATCGAGACGCTCGAGCACGTCCCCGATCCGGAGCGCACGCTCGCCGAGATGGCGCGGGTCGCGCGGCGGCACCTGCTCGTGTCCGTTCCCCGTGAGCCCCTGTGGCGCGGGCTCAACCTGCTGCGCGGCGCGTACGTCCGAGAGCTCGGCAACACGCCCGGGCACGTCAACCACTGGTCGAGGGGCGGCTTCGGAGAGCTGGTCGCCCGCCGCGGCGAGGTGCTCGCGGTCCGTTCGCCGTTTCCGTGGACGATGGTCCTCGCGCGGGTGCGGTGATGAGCACCTCGACGGACACGAACGCCCTCACGAGTCCCACCGGGGCCGGCGCGGTACCGGAACCGCCGAAGAGCGGCTCCTACGCGTCGAGCGCTCGGATCCTGTCGGTCGGGATCGCGTCGACCGGGATCTTCACCTTCCTGTACCTGGCGTTCGCCAGC
>DATKFF010000617.1:0-2206 GCA_035511595.1 Solirubrobacteraceae bacterium
CATCGAGGTCGGTGTCGCTGCCGCGGTGCGCGACGGCGAGTGCTCCCACGAGCTGCGCGGTGAGGCCGTACTGCGGCTGGCGGGTGTCGCGTGCCAGCGTCGCGGCGTCGGCTGCAGCCCGCTCAGCGGCTTCCCAGTCGCCGGCGTACGTGGCAGCCCACGCGTAGTGGACGAGCGCCTGCGTCAGCAGGCCGAGCCTGCCCTGCTCACGCAGCCGGGCGACTGCGCGCGCCAGGAAGCGAGAACCTCCGGCGAAATCGCCCGCTTTCTCGGAGGCGATGCCCACGTACATAGCCGCGACTGCGTCGCTGATTTCCTGGAGCTGGAGACGAGCCACCCGGTTCCGCACCGATGGCGCCGTCACTTCCGGATCCGCCAGGGCCATGACCGCCAGGAGGCGCGGGTCGTCGCCCGGAGAGCCCATGCCTTCGGCGGCGTCGACGACGTACCGCCGCGTCCGGGCGCGGGACCGCGTCCACCAGCAGCGATGCGCGATCGGCACGAGCGACCGCACTGCGGCGTCGGCATCGCCGCCGGCGAGTAGCCGGTCCGCGATCGTCACGAACGTCTTGGCGGCGCCCTTCTCGGACCAAACGGCACCGCTGATCATCTGTCGCAGCCACGCCGCGCGGGCGGCATCGACCGGACCAACCTGGAGTGACTCCGCCTCCCCCAGCAGCCGGCTGACGACATCGACGCTCCCGAGGTCGTACACGAGCTCCGCCGCCCTCACGAGCCGCTCGCCCTTCCGGCGTGGATCGGCTGTGAGCGTGGCGGCGCGCTCGAGGGCGCCCGCGGCGACCATGACCGCGCCGCGCCGGCGCGCGATCTCGGCGTGCTCGTCCAGCGCCGAGGCGACCTCCTCGTCATGCCCCACCGCGGCGGCGGCGCGGTGCCACAGCCGGCGCTCCGGATCGCGCACGACGTTCGCCAGAGCCGCGTACATCGCGATCCGCTGCGCGGGCGGTGCCGTGCTGGCTACCGCCGACCTGATCAGCGGATGTTGAAAGCGCACCTCGGATCCGTGCGGATCCGCCAGCCCGCGTTCGGCTGCGCTGTCCAGCGCTGAAAGCGCGACCTTGTTCCCCGAGGCGAGCGTGGCTGCCGACAGGAGCTCCTCTATCGAGGCTCTCCCGTCGAGCGCCGCTGCGAGCAGCAGGAGGCGCGTGTCCTCGCCTAGCCCGTCGAGGCGCGCACCAAACGCGCGCTCCAGGCGCGCGGTCAACGTCGCCGGCCCCGGCGTCAACAGCTCGACGGGGTCGCCGGTCTCTGGTCGGGCCCGCGCAAGCTCCACGAGCCCGAGGGGATTGCCGGCGGCCTCCGCCAGCACGCGGCTGTGCACGTCGACGGGGAGCCCCGACGCAACGCGGTCGAGCAGCTTCTCGGAATCCGACGCGGATAGCCGGTCCAACTGGAGGGTCGGCAACCCAGCCTCCTCGAGCGTCGTTGAGAACCCGTCGCGAAGGGCGGCCAACAACACGACCGGTTCGTTGTCCAGGCGCCGCGCCAGGAACGCCAGCACATCAAGGCTCGAACGGTCGAGCCAGTGCGCGTCGTCCGCGATCAGCAGCAGCGCGCTGGAGTCTGCCGCGTCGGAGATCAGGCGGTAGGCGGCAAGAGCGACCCGGAACGGATCGGGCTCGACCAGGTCGTTCACTCCGAACGCCGCGTCGAGCGCTTCTCGCTGCGGGTCGGGAAGCCCCACCATGCGGCTACGTATCGGCGCGAGCAGCTGGTGCAGTCCCGCGAACGCGAGCTCGGACTCCGACTCGACGCCAACGGTTGCGAGTATGCGCGCGCCTAAAGCGCTTGCCCGGCCGCGCGCCTGGTCGAGCAACGCGGACTTTCCGATCCCCGCTTCGCCGCGGATGAGCAGCGCTCCCCCGTGTTCCCGGACTCGGTCCAGAACTGCGTCGATTCGCGCGACCTCGTCGTTGCGCCCGATCAGCTCGCCGGTCGTATCCGGCGGGCTCGAGACGGTCATACCCGCAGGATAAGCAGTCGCATGACTGAAGCGACCGACGCTGACCGAACCTACCTTGTTGCCCACCGTGGCAACGAGTCACGACACCTACACCGCAGGACGGCTGAACATCGAGGTGCCAGGCGTCCGTGAGTTTCAACAGCTCTACGAGCAGGCGGTGCCCGCCAATCCCGTGGAGGAGATCCACGCGCTCGTGGAGCGCGGGGCAAGTTGGGATGAGGT
>DATKFF010000618.1:0-6777 GCA_035511595.1 Solirubrobacteraceae bacterium
AGCTTAGAGCTCGCGCGAACCCGCCAAGACACCGGTGTCGCGCACGGAAAGAAGAGCCAACGCGGCGCGGCTGGGCGCGTCAGCGCGCGGTCGCAGCAGCCCACATCGTCCAAGCCTTCGCTACGACCCCGCGGTCAGCTCCGCGACCTGGGTGTCCGCCGGGACGTCGTGTCGCCGCCGTCCTGCTGCGCTCAGTGTTCGGAGCCGCTCGTCGATCGCCAGCGCGGGGATCGTGTGGTGGGTGATCGGCCCGATCGCGAGCGCATAGAAGACCGTGCCGATGCCGACCGTTCCGCCGAGCAGGAAGCCGGTCAACAGGACAAGCGCCTCGATCGTCGTGCGTACCACGCGGATCGAGTAGCCGCGGCTTGCGATCCCCGTGGTCAGGCCGTCGCGGGCGCCGGGACCGAGCCCGGCTCCGATGTAGAGACCGGTCGCGATTCCGTTGCCGACGACGCCGCCGATGAGAAGCAGCACTCGCGCCCACAGGACATGCGGCGGACGAAAGGTGGACACCGTCAGGTCGATCACCAGACCCACCACGACCGCATTGACGAGCGTCCCCACACCCAGGCGTTGACGAAGCCCCCGCCAGCCCAGTAACACGACGAAGCTGACGATGATCGCCCACGTGCCGATCCCGAGGCCAAGCGAGCGCGACAGACCCTGATGGAGCACGTCCCACGGGTCGAGGCCCAGACCCGCGAGCACGAGCATCCCCGCAGTCGCTCCGTAGAGGACCACCCCGCTCAGCAGCTGTGCCCACCGCCGGGCGCTGCGATTCCTCGGGATGGGCTCGAAAGGTCTGCTCACGATCTCAAGAGTGGCAGCTCCTCGGCTAGATCAGACAACGGGCCCAGCGGCTGCGGGCGTGCAATCATTGGTCTGTGTCTGGAAACGATCCGGATGGCGAGAGCTTCGAGGAGACGCTGCGGTCGATCGCGGCGGAGCTTGGACGGTCCCTCGAACGGTACGTCGACAACGTCGACCTCGACGACGTCGCTGACTCCGTCGGTGTGGATCCCTCAGCTGTCAGAGACTGGGTCGGAAGTGCTTCAAGCTGGCTGCGAGCGCAGACCGAGAATCTCGGCGAGGAGCTTGCGAATCGAGCCGGTGGGTCAAGCGGAGCGGTGGCTCGCGCCGACCTGCTCGGCGATGCCGGACCGCACCCGTTGGATCTTCCGACGGACGAGCAGGGTCTGGCGCTTGCCGCGCTTGATTCCGGACGCTGGACGGTTGAGCCTGGCACCGAGGCGCTCACCGCCAAGGGCGAGGGTCCGGGCCCCAGCGACGCGCTCGGGATCGTTCGCGAGTTACGGGTGCGCGACTGGATCGCGATCGACGGCGAGCTGACGCTGGTGGGACGGCACGCGCTCGGCCGCTGGCTCGACTCGGCGACTGTCAGGTAGGCCGGCCCTCACTCACCTCTGTCCGGCGTAGTGCGCCTCACCTCGCTGGCCGTGCTGGATGAGGCTGCTCCTGACCGACGAACTGGCACTCGTCGGGGTACCCGACCCGACCGCGATCGCGAAGATGTGCATCGCGTTGACCCCGTTCCCGACCCCGCTGCTGATCGTCGGCAGCGTCACGGAGCTCACCGTCTTGCCCGATTCGAGTGGCACTGACGCGTAGTAGACGCTCACCGGATGCTGCGTGTTGCCCGACGAGTTCCAGCTCGAGGTGGTGGTCGCGATCTGGTCGCCCGCCACGGGCGCGTTGTTGTACCAGTCCGCCATGCTGAGGCTGTAGGTCTGGGTGCTTCCGTCGGTGTAGGTGATCGTGCCCGTTCCGCTCGCCGCCCCGAATCCGGCCGCGCCGAGGAAGCCGAGCTCGTTCCCCGAGCCAGAGACGTCGATGATCTGCCCGTCGGCGATCACGTCGTCAGGCGCGCCGACCGGCGTCGGCCAGGTGAAGGTCGTGCCGTCGATCGTCGCCTGACCTCCCGAGGTCAGCGGCGTCGGCGTGCCGACGGCCAGGGCCTGCTTCGAGTAGCTCTCCCCCGTGCCGTCGAAGTTGGCGGCCGAGGGATCCGAGTTGTCGCTGATCCCCGCATTGTCGTAGGCGGCGGCCAGCGAGGAGTACGGCGCGCCCATCGTCGGGGTGCCGTTGCCAACCGCCATCGCGAAGATGTGCATGGCGGTCTTACCGCCGGCACCGTTCAACACGGGCAGCGTCACCGACGAGACGGTCTTGCCCTGCTCGAGCGGCACCGACGCGAAGTACACGCTGACTAGGTGCGGACCGAGCGGGTTGCTCTGGAAGTTCCAGCTCGATGTGGTCGTCACGAGCTCGTTACCGACGGCCGGGGCGTTCGCATACCAGTCGGCCATGTTGAGGTTGAACGACCTGCTGCTGCCATCCGTGTAGTGAATCGTGACGATTCCGCTCGCGGTGCCGTTCTGGCTTGAGCCGAGGAACCCGAGATCGGTTCCGGTACCGCTCAGATCGACGGTCTGGCCCCCCGTGACGACGTTGTCGGGGGTGCCGGACTTCACGTTGGGCCACGTGAACGTGGTGCCCTCGACCGTGACCGTGCCGCCCGGCGTCAGCGCGTTGGGCTTCCCAGCCGCCAGCGCCTGTGCGGAGAAGCTGTCGCCGACCCCGTCGTAGTTGGCGGCGGCCTCGTCGGAGTCGTCGCTGATCCCGGTGTTGTTATAGGCCGCGCTCATCGACGAGTACGGGACAACCACGGTCGTCGACCCCTCGGCCACCGGCGCGCCGCCGCCGGGCGTCACCGTGACCGTCAACCTGTGGGTGCCGGGCGATGCGTTGGCGGGAGCCGCGACGTTGAAGCTCTGGGTCACGGTCTGACCCGCGGCGACGTCGACCGGACCCGGGTTGCTCACCGTCCAACCGGACGGGGCCTTGAGCGTGAACTGCGCCTGCGGGATGGCGTAATCGCCGCCGTTGACCAGCCTGGCGGTGACGCTCGCGGTGCTGCCCGCGTCGACGGTGTCCGGGGCGCTGACGGTCACGTAGCGCGCGCCGACAGTGCGCGTGACGTTGAAGCTGCCCTGCAGGGGCAGGTTGCCGAGCGCCGATGAGTCGCCCACGTAGACGTGGAACTGGCCGTCGGGCACCACCCAGCCGTTTGCGGCGTCATCCCAGTAGGACAGGTCGTGGCCGTTGAGCGTGAAGCTCACCGTCTTGGACTGGCCCGGTTGCAGGTCGACCTTGTCAAAGCCCTTCAGCTGTCGCGGCGGCTCTCCGGCGACTCCGGGGTCGCCGAGGTACAGCTGCGCGACGTCTGAGCCGGCGACCTTGCCGGTGTTGGTCACGGTCGCTGAAACGGTCGCCTGGGAGCTCGACTGCCCGTTGCAGCCGCAAGTCGTGGCACCGGGTCCCGAGCTGGAGTTCTGGACCGACGCCGGCGTGATCTTCAGGTTGCTGAAGTTGAACGTCGTGTAGGACAGCCCGTAGCCGAACGGGAACATCGGCGTCTCGCTGTTGGCGTTGTAGTAGCGGTAGCCGACGTCGATCCCCTCGCTGTAGTTGACCTGGCCGTTGACCCCGGGGAACTGGCTCGGACTCGAGGCGGGCACCTGGGACAGGCTCTGCGGGAAGGTGACCGGCAGGTGGCCCCCCGGGTCGACCTTGCCGAACAGCACGGCCCCGAGCGCGGTCCCGTTGCTCTCGCCCGGGTACCAGGCGTCCAGCACCGCTCCGGCCTGGCTGAGCCACGGCATCGCCACTGGCGCGCCCGCGTCGACCACGACGACCGTGTGCGGATTGACCGCCGCGACCGCCGAGATCAACTCGTCCTGGGCGGAGGGAAGGTTGAGGCTCGCTCGGTCGGCGGCCTCGGATTCCGTGTCGTCAGAAACGACGACCACCGCGGTCGCGGCCGACTTGGCTGCATTGACCGCCTGCTGGATTCCGGATGCGAGGTCCGAGGGCGTCGCCCAGCTCAGGTTGGCGGACGGGCCGCCGCCGCCGAGGGTGAGCGTGTACTTCTGTCCAGCCTGGAGGTTGACCGCGACCGAGTAGGTCGAGGTGGGCGGCGTGCCAGGGTTGGCCAGGATCTCCTTGCCGTCCAGCGACAGATAGGTGGCGGTGTAGCTGCCCGGATTCTTGAACGCCAGCACATAGGTGCCCGTCTCCGGCGCGGTCAGCGTGCCGGTGTAGCTGACGCCATAGTTCGTCGAGGAGTAAGCCGGGCTGATGTCACTGCTCGGGATCGGCGACAGCGAGGTGTCGGTCGGGAGCCCCTGCACGTAGTCGACCGGCGTGCCGGCGGGGGCAGCTGTCTGGATGCCCTGCAACGGCGTGACCTTGAACGTCGAGGTCACGTACGCGCTGCCGCCTCCGGTATCGGTCGGTGAGGCCGAAGCCGCCGGACCGATCACGGCGATCGGGCTCTTGCCGGTCGAGCGCAGCGGCAGCGTGTCGCGAACGTTCTTGAGCAGCACGGTGCCTGCTTCGGCAACCGCGGTCGAAACCGCCTGATTCGCCGGGGTGGTCACGGTCGCGGTAGTCGAGCCGGTCGGTGGGTTGTTGAACTCGTTGAAGCGGAACATCTCGACCAGGATCCGCTGCACCATCTCATCCAGCGTCCCCATGCTGACCTGGCCATCCTGAACGGCGGCCTGCAGCGCGGGGCCGTAGTACTGAGGCGCGGGCATCTCCTGATCCATGCCCGCATCCGCGGACTGAACGGTCGAGTGGGCGGCCTGGTAGTCGGAGGTCACAAAACCCGGGAAGTCCCACCGCTGATCGAGCGTGGTCCGCATCAGATACTGGTTCTGGCAGGCGTACTCGCCGTTGATCGTGCTGTAGGCGCACATCACCGACGACGCCTTGGCCTGCTGGGTCGCGGCCCAGAACGCCGGCAGGTAGACCTCATGCAGCGCGCGCTGACTGACGATCGCGTTGTCGGCCGCGGTGTTGCGGTTGGTCTCCTGGTTGTAGACCGCGAGGTGCTTGACCTGGGCCATCTCATCCTGGCTCTGCACTCCGTTGATGTCCGACACGGCCATCTTGCCGTTGAGGAATGGGTCCTCGGTGAACGCTTCGAATGAGCGCCCCCAGCGTGGATCACGATCGATGTTCACGGTCGGCCCGAGGTCGACCATCGCGCCCTTGCCGCGCTCCTCGGCCCCCACCACCTGTCCGTATTGGTCCGCCATCGATGGGTCGAAGGTGGCCGCGAGCGAGACGGCGGACGGCATCTGAGTCACTCCGGTGAGGCCGTCGCCGACGCCGAGCGGGCCATCCTCCTGCCCCATCGCCGGGATGCAGAGGCTCGGGATCGCCGAGATGTAAAACACGTAGGGCTCGGTGAACCCGGCCCCTGTGACCATGTTGATCTTGTTCGCCAGCGTCATCTGCGACATCAGCATCTGGACGCGCTGACCAACGGGTAGCGACTGGTCGAGCCAGGGGCAGGAGGGGCTGGCGGAGGCGCTCGGCGCGATCGCCGCGGGCGCAGCGAGGCCGACGAGCAACCCGACCAACAGGACGGCCAGTCCGCCGAGCCTGCGAGTCCGGGACGCCCCGCCGCCGAACATCTGAGAACGGAAGTTGACGATCCGCTTGCTGTGCGGAGTCCGAACGAAGACGTTCACGGCGTTCCTCCTACTCAACGTCCGGACCCGACTTAGCACGATTCCCACGGAGGCGGTCGCGTAAACGACAACCTTGTTGGGATTGCTCTGGGGGCGAAGCGAACCGCAGCGGCAGACCGGTCTGATCGCCCGCCGCCGTGACGTGACACCGTGTCAACCGCTCAGGCCGATCCGCTCAGACCAAGATCGAGAGGGGTTACGCGTGGCTGGTGAACGAGAACTGCTGAACCTGATCGCCGCCCGGCGCGAGGGGATCCTCGCGGGGATTACCCGCCAGGGCTACCCGCATCTGACGAACATCTGGTACGTATGGGACCCGGACAGGCGCATCGCCCGAGTCTCCACGACCGCCGACCGGGTCAAGGGGAGGATCTTCCGCCGAGACCCTCATGCGGCTCTGCACGTGCCGGGGGATCACTTCTTTTCCTACGCGGTCGCCGAATGCGATGCTGAGCTTTCCGACGTGGCCACCCGCCCCGGCGATGAAGCGTCCCGGGAACTCCTGGAGGTCCATTCGACCTTCTCCGACAACCTCGACGAGGACGAGTTCTACGCGCAGATGATCGAAGCCCGGCGCCTCGTCGTCCGTCTGCACGTGCGCCGCGTTTATGGGATCTTGCTGAACCGGCCGCCCGGGGCCTGACGGTGGACCCCGGGTGATCACGCGGTCTAACCAACTCGCCCAGGCTGTGCGGTGGTGCGCGGTGTCCGTCGCCTGGGCAGTCGTCGCAGGGGCAACGGCGCTGATCGCCGGCCTCGTCGTCGCCTCGGTCGCACTGATCGGCTTCGGTGCCGACTCAATCGTCGATGGCTCAGCCTCGGCCGTGCTCGTCTGGCGGTTCCGCGCGGAGCAGGCCCGAGCCATCAACGTCGACGTCGTCGAGCGCCGCGCCGCCCGAATCGTCGGCGGAATCCTCGTTCTGATCGGTGTTTACCTAGCAGTGGCCGCGGTAGTCGCGCTGGCGAATCATTCCCGCCCCGAACACAAGAGATAGACGATGCGCGGCGAGGTGATCGTGGTCGGGGTCGGCGCCATGGGAGCCGCCGTGAGCTGGCAGCTGGCGCGGCGGGGCCTCCGTGTCATCGCCCTGGACAGGTACGCGCCGCCACACGACCGCGGCTCGACGCACGGCGAGAGCCGGATCACCCGCCTCGCTGTCGGCGAGGGCGACGAGTATGTGCCCTTGGTCCGGCGCTCGCACGAGCTCTGGCG
>DATKFF010000619.1:0-3606 GCA_035511595.1 Solirubrobacteraceae bacterium
GGGGCTGCCGGCTCCGCTCGTCAACGAGTGGGTCGACCTCGGCGACGGCGACCCGGCGATCTGGGCCGACTTCGTCTGGCGCGAGCAGCGGGTGATCGTCGAGACCGACGGCGACAGGTTCCACTCGAGCAAGCAGGCCCGGGAGCGGGACACCAGACGCGATCAGCGGGTGGTGCTCGCCGGTTGGAAGCCGATCAGGACGACCTGGCGCCAGGTCATGAACCGACCGCGCGAGCTGGAGCGCACGCTGGCCGGGCTACTGCAGCTGTAGCGCGCCGGTCGCCGCCTCGAGGCGTGCGGCCGTGACGAGCCGCTGGCGCCGGTCGAGTGCCTCGGCGAGCTGGAACGCGGCGCGGCGACGGAAGCACGGCATCCCCCCGGCAAGCCGGCCCGTCTCCTTGATCAGCGAGGTCATCTGCACGTTGTCGAGCCCGCACGGCACGATCCACTGGAACGGCTGCAGATCGTTCTCGACGTTGACCGCGAACCCATGCGTCGTCACGCCCCGCGCGACGTGCACGCCGATCGAGGCGATCTTCCGATCGCCGACCCACACACCGGTGTAGTCGGGCCCGTCCTCCGGACGGGCGCGGGCGGCGACGCCCTCCTCGGCGAGCGCGGCGACCAGCGCGCGCTCGATCGTGCGCACGTACTCGACGACGTCGTCGATCCGGACGATCGGGTAGCCGACCAGCTGGCCGGGCCCGTGGTAGGTGACCTTGCCGCCGCGATCGGTCTCGACGATGTCGATCCCCTGCATCCGGTACCAGTCCTCGCCCATCGGCAGCTCGCCGGCGCCGGAGCGACGGCCGCGCGTATAGACCGGCCAGTGCTCGAGCGTCAGCAGCACGTCGGGCAGCGCGTCCTCCTGGCGGGCGGCGCGGATCCGCTCCTGCAGCGCGAGCGCCTCTCGGTACTCGACCTTGCCCAGGTGGCAGACCCACAGCTCTGGCCGCTTGCTCACAACAGTGATGCTACGACGCGACCAGCCCCTCCAGGTGGCGCTTGACGCTCGCGAGGAACTGGGCCGAGAGCGCGCCGTCGAGCGCGCGGTGGTCCCAGCTGAGGCCGAGGATCGTCATCGGGCGGACCGCGATCGAGTCGTTGCCGTCGGCGTCGGTGACCACGACGGGGCGCTTGATCACCGCCTCGAGGTCGAGGATCGCCACCTGCGGCAGGTTGATGATCGGGGTCGCCATGATCGAGCCGTACTGGCCCGGGTTCGTGATCGTGAACGTGCCGCCGCGGACCTCATCCGGCGTCAGCTCCTTCGCGCGCGCGCGTCTGGCGAGATCCTTGATCCGCGCGGCCAGGCCCTCGGGCGAGAGCTCATGCGCGCCGTGGATCACGGGGACGATCAGGCCGTCCTCGCCGAGCGACACGGCGATCCCGAGGTTCACGCCCGCGTGCTGGGTGTAGCGGTCGCCCTCGAGCCACGCGTTCAGCGCCGGGTACTCACGGATCGCGTCGATCGACGCGCGTGCCACGAACGCCAGGGCGGTGACGCCGAGGCGCGCGCGGGCGGCTTCGACCCGGGACATGTCGACCTCGATCCAGGTGGTGCACGTGGCCGCCGTCTCCAGCGAGCGCTTCATGTGCTCGCCGATCTGCCGGCGCATGCGCGAGAGCTGACCAGCGGCGGCCGGAGGTGGGGCCGGCTCGGGGCGGTACGGGCTCTCGATGTGCATCGGCGCCTCGGCGGTCGCGGCCGACTCGATGAACGCCAGCACGTCCTGCTTGCGGACGCGGCCGGCGCGTCCCGTGCCGGGCACCTGACCGAGGTCGATCCCGTGATCCGCGGCGATCCGCTGGACGACGGGGGAGTACCGCCGCGCAGAGCCGTTGGTCGTCCCGTTCGAGGCGGGTGCATCGTTTGCGGGGGGCGCGGGAGCGGCGTCCGGGGGCGGCGCGGGCACGGCGCCCGGGGTGGGGGGCGTCGGGGCCGGCGCCTCGGCGCCCGAGCCGGTCGCGATCCGGGCCAGCACCGTCCCGACCTCGACCGTGCTCTCGACCGGGATCAGGATCTCCGCCACTACGCCGGTCGCGGGTGCGGGCACCTCGGTGTCGATCTTGTCGGTCGAGATCTCGCAGATCGTCTCGTCGGCGGCGATCCGGTCGCCGACCTCGACCCGCCACGCGACGATCGTGCCCTCGGCGACCGACACCCCCATCTGCGGCATCGTCACGTCGACCAAGGTCGCCGCCTCAGTACGCGAGGAGCTCACGGCACGCCTCCTTCACGCGGTCGACCGACGGCAGCACCGCCTGCTCGAGCGGCGGCGAGAACGGGATCGGCACGTCTGGGGTGGCCACCCGCACGACCGGGCCGTCGAGCGACTCGAAGCCACGCTCCGCGATCAGCGCCGCGACCTGCGCGCCGGCGGCGCACGTCGAGTTGGCCTCGTCGAGGACCACGACCTTCGAGCAGCGGGCGACCGACTCCAGGATCGCGTCCTCGTCGAGCGGAACCAGCGAGCGCAGATCGAGCACCTCGACCGACGCGCCGTCGAGATCCTCGGTCGCCTCGAGCGCCACATGCACCATCGCGCCGTAGGCGATCACCACCAGATCCGAGCCCGGGCGCGCGACCCGCGCGGTGAACGGCGTCTCGAACACGCCGTCGGGCACCTCGCCCTTGATCCGCCTATAGAGGTGCTTGTGCTCCATGAAGCAGACCGGGTTGGGGTCGTGGATCGCCGAGTGCAGCAGGCCCTTCGCATCCTCGGCCGTCGACGGGGCGACGACCTTGATGCCGGGCGAGTGCATGAACCACGCCTCGGGGTTCTGGGAGTGGAACGGGCCACCGGAGAAGCCGCCGCCCGAGGGGAGCCGGACCGTGATCGGAACCGCCAGCCCCTGCCGGTAGTGCATCTTGCCCGCGACGTTGACGAGCTGGTCAAAGCCGCAGGAGATGAAGTCCGAGAACTGCATCTCGCAAACGGGCCGCATGCCGACGACCGCGGCGCCGATCGCGGTGCCGATGATCCCCGACTCGGCGAGCGGAGTGTCCATCACCCGGTCGGGGCCGAACTCCTCGATGAACCCGTCGGTGACCTTGAACGCGCCGCCGAACACGCCGATGTCCTCGCCCATCATGAGCACGCGGTCGTCGCTGCGCAGCTCGTCGCGCAGGGCGGAGGAGATCGCTTGGAGATACGTGAGCGTGCTCATGAGAGAAATCCGCTCCAGCGCGCGACGCCGTCCCCGAGCGGCTCGGCCTCGCCGTCACAGAACACGCCGTCGCCGGCGCGAGCGGGGTCTGGCATCGGGGCCGCGAGCGCCTCCTCGGTGGCAGCGTCGATCTCGGACTGGACCTCGGCTCGGACCGCGTCGACGTCGACGCCGAGCTCACGCAGCCGCGTCTCCTGGCGATCGACGGGGTCGCGCTTGCGCCACTCCTCGACCTGCTCCTTGGGTACGTACTTCATGTCGTCGTGGGCGGCGTGACCGTGCATTCGCATCGTCACGGCCTCGATCAGGGTCGGGCCGCCGCCGTCGAGAGCCCGCTCGCGCGCCGCGCGCGTGGCCTCGAACATCGCCTCGGCATCGTTGCCGTCGACCGTCAGCCCGACGAACCCGTACGCGGCTGCGCGCTCGACGGGGTCG
>DATKFF010000620.1:0-2506 GCA_035511595.1 Solirubrobacteraceae bacterium
GCTTTCCTAAGCCCTCTGTCGGACTCGAACCGACGACCCCTTCCTTACCATGGAAGTGCTCTACCAGCTGAGCTAAGAGGGCGCTCGGGGGGAGCCTAGCGAGTCGGCTGCCGAGGTGGTGGCTGTATCGGTGGCGGTCCCAGCGGCCTCCCGCGCGAGTCGTTCGAGACCAACGCCTAGCTGCTAGCGGTCGGCGATCGGTGGCCGTCGCTGGGGCTCGCGCCACATCCGCCACAGCGGCGGTGCGTCCCCTGCGTAGGTGCATTCCTCGACCACCTCGAAGCCGTGGCGCTCGTAGAGCGCGCGGTTGCGCAGCGTCGACGCCTCCAGGTACGCGGGCACCTGCTCCCGGTCGCAACGCTCGAGCACGGGACGCATCAGCGCCGCGCCGTACCCACGACCCTGCCAAGCCGTCGCGACGCCGAGTGTCGCGAGGTACCAATGCTCGGGTTCGTGAGGGTGCTTCTTCTCGATGAAGGTGAGCCCCCTCAGCATCCTGGTCGTGTCCCCGCGCAGCGCGCGGATGGTGGCCGGCAGCACGCGCAGCTGATCGAGCAGCCCCAGGTGCCAGGTTCCCGGCGGCATCCAGAGCGCGGCGCCGACCTGGCGCTCGTGCGTGTAGCTCCCGCCGACCGGCAGCCAGACACGGCCGACGAAGGTCGCGAAGCCGCGCTCGAGCCGTTGCATCCTGATGTCGTCGTTACGAACGATCCAGGAGAAGTGAGGATCGTCGTAGAAGGCCTGGGCGAGCGCGACGGCAACGGGCGCGACGTCACTCACCGTCATCTCACAAATGTCGCTGCCGTCAGGCCGCGGCCGGTCAGCGGCGGTGGGACTGCTCGGCCCGCCAAGGGCCATCTCGAGCCTCCCTTCGGTGGTGCGGGTCAGTATGACCCGTGCAGCAGCGACATCATCGTCGAGGCGCTGCCGCCACCGATCGGGGAGCCGCTCGAATCGGCGAATCCGATCTCGAGGTGTGGCCCCGTCGAGATGCCCACGATCCCGGGGCCGATCGAGCTCATCACCGCGCCCGCGCCGACATGCGTCCCAACCGGGAGCTGGTTCGAAGGGCCGGCGTGGCCGTAATAGACGTAGTCGTAGCCGTCGATCGGGCTGTCGCAATGGAGCACCGGTGCCCACGGACCGAAGCCGCCGATGCCGTGCAGGACGATCGTGCCCGAGCAGACGGCGTACTCCGGGGTGTCCCCGGGGGCTGCCATATCGACGCCCTGATCCTCGGACCAGCTACCCGGGCCCACCACGGCGCTCTTCGTCAGTGGGAACACGAAGCCGCCGCTCGAGACCGACGGCGCACCGTACGAGGGGCTCGAGCCGCTCGAGCCGCTGGACGCGGTTGAGGACGTCCGGTCCGCCGCCGCGGCGCGGGCGGCGGCCGCGGCCAGCGCCTGCGAGAGCTGGTGCTGAAGCGTGCCCACCTGCGAGCGAACGCTTGCGAGCTGGCTCGCCTTGGCGCCACGCAGCTGGGCGACGGCGACGCGCTGGCGCAGGAGCGTGAGCCTCGAGGCCGCAAGGCTGTTGCGTTCGTTCACGACGGCCGCGGTCAGCGCCTGCTGGCGCACCTCGAGCGCGCCGAGGCGGACCGCCTCGGAGGCGACCTCACGGCGAGCGGTCTTCACCTGCGTGATGATCCGGACGTCCTGCTTCTGGATCCGCTGGGCGAACGAGAGGCGCTCCAGCATGTCCTGGAAGCCCGTTGACTCGAGCACGATCGTGACGAGATCCGGATGGTCCGATTCGTAGGTGTTGACCAGCTGGTTCGCCAGCGTCCTCTCCCCTCGCGCCTCGAACGCCTCCAGGTACGCGAGCCGCGCGCGGGCTGCTGCGAACTCCGACTTGAGCTTGGCCAGCTCCGCGAGCTTGGTCCGCAGGTCAGTCTCGATGCGCGAGATCTGCGATTGGAGGCTGGCGATGCTGGAGTCGAGCTGACCAAGGCGCTTTGAGGCGGAGATCACCGCGCTCGAGAGGCCCGAGATCTTTCCTTGGCCCGCGCTGATCTGCCGCTGGAGCGCCCCGACGCTCACGGCGCGCGCCGGCTGCGAATTGAGGACGAACGCGACTCCGGCGAGTAATGCGATGACCGCTAGGAATGCGGCGCAGGTGGCTTTGCTGGTTGACCTGGGGACGCTGAGCATCGCTGATCGGAGCAGTGGCGACGTAGCGTCAGCCGACCGCTTTTCCCTGCAACCCGCGGATCGGGCGGCCCGGACCGTAACACGAGCGCGCTCTTCGGCGCGCCGAGACACGGTCTTGCAAGCGTTCGTGCATTCCCAGGGATAATGCGGCCGGCTGTAGACGGATCGCGTTGACGCGGGCGTGTACCTTGCGCTCGTGGCCACCTGGGACGACGTCCGCCGGATCGCGTTGTCGCTCCCCGAGACCAGCGAGCGGATGTCCTGGGGCACGCCTTCGTGGCGAGTTCACGACAAGGGATTCGTGTGGGAGCGACCGCTTCGCCAGTCAGATCTGAAGGCGCTGGGCGACGGGG
>DATKFF010000621.1:0-2434 GCA_035511595.1 Solirubrobacteraceae bacterium
CACGGGCGCACCCACCGGCACGCCGGCGCCCACGGCCGGCACGTCGCCCGCGACCACGCGCACGAGCCCCGCGGCGTGCGCGGGCTCGCCGCCGTCATGGTCCCGTTCGGCGCGGCCGCTTCGCCGGACCTCACGATCCTCCCGGTGTTTCTCGCGGCCGCGACGGCCGGCGTCGCCACGGCGATCGGCTCGCTGGTGATCTTCGCGGCTGTCACGATCGGAACGATCGTCGGGCTCACGCTCGCGGCGACGAGAGGGACCTACCAGATACGCGGCCAGTGGCTCGACCGTTGGGGCAACGCCATCACCGCCGTAGTGCTCGTCGTCGTCGGCGCGCTCGTGCTCACGGGCGCGATCTAGGCTGCGACGCGCTACGTCGAGCCGCCGCGTGTTCCTTCAGCGTGCCCGCGGACGGCTGCGAGCACGAGGCCGTAGCTGAGCGTGTCCTCCATGACCGCCGCGGCGAGCTGGAGCGGTTCGTCGTGGATGGCGATCCGCAGGTGCGAGCCGGCGTACGCCGCGGCCACCGCCGCCAGCGCCGCGATGCCGGCCCCCCTCCAGCGATCCAGCCCCCACCCTGCGGCGCCCGAGATGACAACGCGTCCGCCCACCCCCTGGAGCGACCACCGGCTCGGGGTCTGCGGCAGCTTGTCGACGATCAGCTCACCGGCACCGCCGGCAAACGCGAGGAACCGACCCGGTCCGGCAAGTGGCCTCCGCCCGTTGACGGCGAATGCGACGGCGGGCGCGAATGACCGCATGCCTCCACCGAGGCCGAGCATGACAGCGGAGACGAGGGGCTGATCTGTCACGACTAGCGCGTACATAACCAAATCCGCACGCGGCTCGGGGTTGAGGTTCGCGATCCAGCGGAGGATCGCATAGGCGTTGCCTATCGCAATTCACGCTTTCGCGTCTTTGCATTATCACCGCGCTGAGGTCACAGTGGTCGCCATAGACCAACTGGCGGCGACCAGCGTCGCGAATGGGGGAATGACTGATGCAGACCACGAAGCCACGGGTGCTGGTAGTCGGCTCGACCGGGCTCACCGGAAAAGCGATCGCGGCGAAGCTCGATGACGCCTCCGACAGGGTCGAGGTCGTGCGAGCTTCTCGTGACCCGGAATCGGTCGCAGGTTGGCAAGAAGGAGGACGAGCCGCCGTGTATCTCGACCTCGACGACGCGAGAACCTTCCCCGCCGCGCTCGATGGCATCGACCGGCTGTTCGTCATGACCGGCTACACCGTCGCGATGACGCATCAGACGAAGACCCTCACCGATGCCGCCGCCGACACAGGAGTAGGGCACATCGTGCACCTCGGCATCTTCGGCAACGGCCGTTCGACCGACCCGCATTTCGCCTGGCACGAGCTCGTCGAGCGCTACATCGAGGGAAGCGGCGTGCCCTGGACCCACCTTCACCCGCACATGTTCATGGAGAACCTGATCTCCGTGTTCACGCTGCGTGATGACCGCCTGCGCTGGCCCGCCGGTGACAAGCCGACCGGCTGGGTCGCGGGCGAGGACCTGGCATCGGTTGCGGCCAAGGTCCTCACCGAAGGGCCGGCGGCCCACAACGGGCAGGGCTACTGGATGTCGACCGACGTCCTGAACGGCACCCAGGCGGCCGCGATCCTCACCCAGACCCTCGGCCGCACGATCACCGCTGACGTCATCACTCCCGATGAGATGCTGCAGGCCGTCGCCGAAGGCTTGGTCAATACGCCCGCGTTCATGGAAGGGCACTACGCGCTCAGCACCTTCGAGTGGCTGCGCCAGACGCACGACGGGCGCATGGATTACGCCGCGACCACGACCTCCACCGTCGAAGACCTCCTCGGCCGGCCCCCGATCCACCTGGCCGAGTGGGCTGCCCGGAACCGAGACGCGCTGCTTGCGGCCGAGGCCGCGACCGCGGGACAAGACTAAGACCCCACTGAAGGAGCTTCAATCATGGATCTACAGCTCGATGACAGGGTCGTACTCGTGACCGGCGCCGCCGCGGGGATTGGAGAGGCCACCGCAGGGGTGCTGAGTTCGGAGGGAGCGATCGTCGTCGCCATCGATCGCGACGAGATCGAGTCTGCGCTCGGCGACGAGGGGAGCGCGATCCGCGCCGACCTCGTCGATCCCGACAGCGCGTTCAGGATCGTCGAAACGGTCATGGAGCGATATGGCAGGATCGACGGACTGGTCAACAACGCAGGCGGCCTCCAGCTCCACACCGGCTTCCTTGACGTCACCGAGGAGCAGTGGCTCGACGCCTTCCAGCTGAACTTCCACGCCGCTCGTCGGATGAGCCAGGCGGCACTCCCAGCGCTGCTCGAGGGGGGTGAGGGGAGCATGGTCCACGTCGCCAGCGAGTCGGCTCGGCTTCCCGCGGTGTTCAACCCCGACTACGCCGCGGCCAAGCTCGGGCTCCTGTCGCTGTCG
>DATKFF010000622.1:0-9378 GCA_035511595.1 Solirubrobacteraceae bacterium
TCCCTGTTCCTTGACCTCCGCGTGGACACCCTCCGACAGCAGCAGGACGTGCGCCTTGGCGGCGGCGTAGCCCGCGTTGTAGGGCAGCGGCTGGAACCCCGCGGTCGACGCGACGTTGATGATCGCGCCCCGCCCGCGCTCGGTCATCGCCGGCAGATACCGGGCCATCAGGTCGACGACGGCTTCCGAGAGCACCCGCAGCTGGCGCAGTTCGGCCTCGCGGCCGGCCTCCGGAAACGGCTGGTAGATCCCGAAGCCGGCGTTGTTGACCAAGATCTCCACCTTGGCTCCGAGTTCCTCGAGCCGCGCTGCGAGCCTGTCACGGTCCTCGGGAACCGCGAGGTCGGTCGCGATCACGACCGCGCGGTCGGGGCCGCCGAGCTCCTCGGCGAGGCGCTCGAGGCGATCCGCGCTGCGGGCCACCAGCGCGACGCGGTAGCCCATCTCGGATAGCTGTCGCGCGAACTGCTCACCGATGCCCGAGGAGGCACCGGTGACAAGCGCGATGGAATCGGATGCAGGTTCTGGCAGGCTCATTGGGAACTCCTCGAAGGGGTTGTCGCGATGCGTCCTTAAGTCCGGACTGGGTCAGGCCGGTTCCAGCGACGCGATGCTAAAGCGCCGACCTCAGCGATGAGGCCGTGAAACGCCCGCCGCGTGTGCCGTCAGTACGTCCACGGCCGCTGGGCCGATGCTAGATTCAGTCCCCCGCGGTGGGCGTAGCTCAGCTGGTAGAGCTCCTGGTTGTGGTCCAGGCGGTCGGGGGTTCGAGTCCCCTCGCTCACCCCTTGTGGAGGTGCTGGAAAAGGCGCTAGGTGCCGGGGGCTCGGCGTTCAACCCAAGCACTGAGCAGCTCGTCGACCCGCTGGAGCCGGTATCGATCGGCCAGCTCGATCAGCGCCTCGGCGCCGGCGCGTGCACTGTCGCCAGGCAGCGCCGCGAGCGCTGAGAGCGCGAGCTGTGCATCGGTGAGCGTGAGCCGCCGCTCGATCGCGAAGCGGCTCGCCCACCTCGCCGCGGCGCGCGGGTACGTCTCCGGCTCTCGATCCAGCAGGACGAGACAGATGGCGAGAGCGTCCTCGAGCCCGACTGGCCGCGGCAGTTCCGCGACGATCGCGCGGATCTGGTTGGCGGTGCCGCGCTCCAGCGCACGGCGAAGGCGAGTCACTGCGTGGCCGTCCGAGGTCACGATCTACCGAAGCGGCGCATGGCACGAACGCATGTCCTTACTCGCTTTGAGTGCAGATGTCGCGGGGGAATCGGTAAGACGGGCGAGGAGGGGGGTTGGTGGCGATGGCATGACTCACCCCCGCGGCGCCGGAGGGGTGCGTCATCTCGTCGCCAACTGTTGGCGGGGAGATGACGCGCGCCTGGTCGAGCGAGGGGGTGCGTCGTCTCGTCGCCATCGCCGATCGGGGTGTTGCCCTGCGTGACGTGGTTACGCGTTTTGATCCGAATCGGGAACGAACACATGTTCGACCCCAGCGTACCCCGCTGGCCAAAGGCTGGTAAGGCAACTCGATTCGTCTAGAAGCACCCGACTCAGCAGCCCGATCCGCCGACGCGACCACGTCCGCGCGAACCCCGATCACCGTAGCCTGACCAACACCCGCGCCCCCGTCGGCTACTGGCGTGGGCGGCTTTACCGCCCTGTAGATTGGCAGTCGCGCGGCACCGGATCATCCAGGTCGGGGTCGCGATCCAGGTTCAGCGGTGAGCTGCTAGTAGCCGCTGTCGCCAGCGGCAGGGTGAACGAAAAGGGTGGGAGGCGCTTCATGAATCGGATGGGATTGCGGGTGGCCGCTGTCATCGTGACGGCTGGGTCCGTGCTGGCGGGAACGAGCAGCCCCACGCTTGCCGCGAGCGGAGCGCAGCGGGCGAGAGCCTTTGCCCGGGCGGAGGTCGCCTACTACGCGAAAAAGCTCCCGAGGAGCCTCCGCGCGAACGCGACTTCGCTCGGCACCTCGGTCGACTCACAGTGCTTCTCCGCGGCCGACAACCACATCAACCCCGAGGCGAACTCCAGCGGCACGCCGACGAACCCGGCTTGGTACGAGCGCGATGCGCTCAACCAGTACTGCGCCACCCTGCGGCTGCGAGACCAGTACAGCAACCCGTCGTATGGGTATGAGAACTCCACCCAGGGCGATGAACTGTGGCTCGACCAGCTCGGCTCGCAGATCAGCGACGGGCCGGGGCACATCCACGGCGGCATCACCACGCTGGTTCCGGGCTCGCAGGCGGCCGACGCGTTCCGCACCGTGAAAGACTGGGAGCAGCGGACCGGCGGGACCGTCCTGCCCGTGTCCTTCGTTTCCTCTGACGGCGCCACGCTGCGGGGCAACGTCTGGATGCCACCGCCCGGGACGCCGACGCTCCGCGATGGCTCCTACCCGGGCGTCGTCATCACCGACGGCTCAATCCAGGCCTACCAGCAGCTCTACTACTGGGCTGCCGAGGGGCTTGCTCAGTACGGCTACGAGGTCATGACCTACGACGTCCAGGGCCAGGGCGATTCGGATCTCCTGCCAAGCACCAACAATTGCGGTCCGAGCTACCTCGAGGCCGGGGATCTGCTCTGCCAGGGCGTTCCCTACCAGCAGAACTACAACTTCTACCAGGGCGCCGAGGACTCGCTGAACTTCTTCCTCTCGACCCCCTCGAGTCCATACGGCGGCTCCTTCAACCCGGGCTATCGCAGCCTCGACGCGGGCGACGTCGCGATCGCCGGGCACTCCCTCGGCGCCTCTGCCGTCAGCTGGGTCGGGCAGTGCGACAACCGGGTAAAGGCGGTCATTGCCTGGGACGACCTGGACCCGGTCACCATGTCCCAGTGCGCCAGCAACGTCACCGTCGCCAAGGCCGATCAGGCGACCGTGGTGCACGCTCCGACGCTGACCACGACCAACGACTACGAGTTCAACGTCCAGCCCCAACCGACGGTCCCCGATCCGAACGGTTCCAGCAACGGCGGCGGCCTCGACGGCACGGCCGGGTACCTCAGCCTGGTCAAGCAGGGGATCGACTCCGAGATCGTCTCGATCCGCAACGGCACCCACCTCACCTACACATACATCCCGTACACCTTTCCGGCGAACGAGATCGGCGAACGGGTCGCGTTCTACTACACGCTCGCGTGGCTGGACGAGTACCTCCGCGGCGGCAAGGACGCACTGCTGCCCGCTTCCGACACTGCCTACCGGCGGTTGACGAGCCTCGGCACCTTCGAGCAAAGCGCCGACCACAACGACAACACGACCTACCCGGCTGCCGCCGACATCTCATTCGGGGCCGGCACCTACAGCGCGTCGCAGGCGGCGGCCGATCCCACCAACCCGGCCGCCGGCAATGTCCCCTACGAGATCAAGGGCATCCCGATCCCGGACACCCTCTCGTTCTACTACTACTCCGAGTACAGCCTGCACGCGCCCGGCGGTCCGCTCAAGACGTGCACCGACATGCTGGCTGGCTGTCCGGCGAAGCAGCCGGCCACGCCCTGAGCGCCTGCCGGCATGTTCTAGGCCACGCCTGCGAGAGTCCCTATCGGTTTGCCGCGCGGTCGGGTTCGTCGTCGCGTAGGTGCTCGTGCACTAGACGGACGACCGTCGCGCCTTCGCCGACACCTGAGGCGACCCGCTTGATCGAGCCCCTGCGTACGTCGCCGGCTGCGAACACGCCCGGCATGCTCGTCTCGAGTGGCAACGGTTCACGATCCTGGTCCCATTGCGCCTGGGGCTGCTCGAGAACGTCGCGCCCGGTGATGAGGTAGCCGTGCTCGTCGCGGGCGATCTCATCGAGAAGCCACTCTGAGTGCGGTTCGCCACCGATCATGATGAACAGCGCGGCGGCGGGCACCTCTTCAATGGCGTCGTTTGCGCGATCGGCAAGCGTTATCGATTCGAGCGGCCCGTCACCAGCGCCGTCGACCACCTCGGTGCGGTGGCGAACGGCGACGTTCGGGGTCGACTCGATCTCACGTACGAGGTAGCTTGACATCGATTTCGCGAGGCTCTCGCCTCGAACGAGCAGCGTGACCGCCCGCGCGTATTTGGCGAGATGCAGCGCCGCCTGTCCGGCCGAGTTGCCCGCACCGACGATGAAGACGTCCTGATCTTGCATCGCGCGGCTCTCGCTGGCGGCCGCGCCGTAGAAGACGCCCCGACCCACAAGCGCTTCGAGCCGGGGCACGCCGAGGCGCCGCCACTCGATCCCAGTCGCGATCACTACTGCGCGCGCCCGTAGCTCGCTTCCGTCGAGCAGGCGAACAACTCGATCGTCGCCGCGCCGGTCGAGTGCGACCGCCTGCTGAGCAAACACGATGTGCGCTCCCATCAGCCACGCTTGCTCGCACGTTCGCTCCATCAGAACGCCCCCGTTAATGCCGTGGGGGAACCCGGGATAGTTCCGGATCAGTGGGCTCGTGCCGGCCTGGCCCCCCGAGACCCACTGTTCGAGCAGCACCGTCGCAAGCCCCTCGGACGCGGCGTAGACGGCTGCTGTCAGCCCCGCCGGTCCCGCGCCGACGATCGCGACGTCGCAGGTGTCGATGTCGTTCTTGACGTTGACGCCGATCGCGCGGGCGAGGTCCGGCAGGCTCGGATCGATGGTCACCTGGCCGTCGTAGCGAATGACCGCCGGAAGACGGCTCGCGTCGAACCCCGCCTCGTCGAGCAGACGCCGTCCGGCCGGGCTCTCGACCGGATAGAACCCGAACGACATGCTGAACCTCGTCATCACGTCCCGCAATTGCACGGCCTTGCTGTCACTCTCCGAGGCCACGATGCGAAACTCCTCGAAGTCCGGCTCCCGCTCTCTGGTCCACGCAGCGAGGTACTCGCTCATCGCTTGGTACATCGCCTCGTCGTCCGGCCACGGCCGGACGATGTGATAATCGGCGCGCCCGAGTGTCATGGCCTGAACCGCCGGACTCGTCGAGCTGTAGTCGCGATGGACCAAAAGCACGCGCTTGGCGCGTGGATGCAGTTCGTGCGCCGGGGCGAGAAATTCCGAGGAAGCGTCGTCGACCAGCAGCAGCGCCACCGGCTCGTTAGCGGCCGCCATCTGTTGCAGCGCGGCAAGCGCGACCGTAGGCGAGCTCTCGCCTTTCACCATGAAGTCGCTGCCGAACCGCCGCGACAGGTCCGAGACCAGCACGTCGAGCGAGTTCGGATTGCGATCGACGACGAACAGCAACGGCAAGTTGGGGGCGGAGCTCGGCGCCAACCTGTTCTCATGCGATGTCGCTGCCGGCTCAGTGCTCGTCGGCGCGTGGGTGTCTGTTGTTGTCACGGTGGCCCCCTTGTGAGTGTCAGATTCGAGGCCAGGAACGGCGGCGCACCGGGAATGAGGCCCGTCGCAAGTGACGTCGTCTGTTGATCAGTGTTCGATGCGTAATGCCCCTCATGGGTCGCCGAGGGTGACCTCCGCGAAGGAGACGGTGTGCCCAGCGTGGTGGCCAGGACAAGTCAAGAGGCCACGAGCACCCCGAAGCATCCGAGCGGCCACACCTAAAGCTGCCGCATTCACACCAACCATACCGCGGGCCGGCGTGTTCGCTCGGAGGCCTGGCCGGCCATCGCAGGGGTCGAGGAATGGGCGCGCCTGAACCCCGATCCGCCGAACGCTACTTTCTGGATCTCGTTGACCCGAGAGACCTTTGTGAAACTCACCGACTTTGAAGCGCTGAGCTTTGACTGCTACGGCACCCTCATCGACTGGGAGGCCGGCATCGCCGCGGTTCTCGACGTGTGGGCGAAGACGCGGGGCCTCGATCTCGACGACGAACAGCTTCTGAGCGCGTACTCCGCCCACGAAGCCGCGGCCGAAGCCGCGCACCCTACCGAGCTGTATCCCGACATCTTGGCGCGCAGCTTCCGGTCTCTCGGCGAGGAGCTCGGAGCTCCGGTCAGCGACGAGGATGCTTCCGCCCTCGCGACCTCGGTGCCGGACTGGCCCGCGTTCGAGGACTCCCACGACGCGCTCAGCTTGCTCTCGACGCACTTCAAGCTGATCATCCTGTCCAATGTCGACCGCTCATCCTTTGCTGGCTCCGAGGCGCGGCTGGCCGTGAGTTTCACGAGCGTGCTCACCGCGGAGGACATCGGCTCCTACAAGCCGTCAGCACGCAACTTCGATGCGCTGGCGGGTGAGGCGCACCGACTGGGTGTCGCCGACGGCAAGTTGCTACACGTCGCGCAGAGCCTCTTTCACGATCATGTTCCTGCGAAGCGGGCCGGCCTGCCGACCGCCTGGATCAACCGGCGTCACGACCGGCCAGGTTGGGGGGCAACACCAGCACCATCGCTCCCTGTCACACCGGACTGGGAGTTCCCGTCGATGGCCGAGTTCGCCGCCAGCGTCGAGTAGCTCGCGTCGCGCGCTATTCGAGTAAGAGCGCGACGATGGCGGCCGCCCGCTCGACCTGGGGTTCTACAGCGGCGATCGCGTCGTTGTAGATGAACCCTTCGGTGACGCGAACGACCGCGAAGGCGACGCTGTCGACATCGGCCCGCGGTGAGAACGATCCGGACTGAGCCTCTTCCCGATACAGCTCGGCGAGCGCGTTGACGGTGCGCTGATGCACGCCGCCCTCATGGGACGTGAGGATGCGGAGGGCGGCCTGCGTCTCCTGCTGGAGAAACACCTGAAGCGCACGCGCGCTCACCAGTACACCGACGTGCTGGCGGAAGATCGCGAGCAGGCGCTCTGCGCCGGTGTGGGCGGGGTGGTCGGCCTTCGCCTGTTCAAAGACGTCGTTCGAGAGCGACCACAGCACGTCGCTGAGCAGCTGGTTTCGGTCGCCCGTCCAGCGGTACAGCGTGGTGCGGGAAACCCCCAGCTGCGACGCGAGCGCCTGCATATCGACCCGCTCGCCCCGCAAGAACATCCGCCTGGCGGCGCGGAATGCGGCCGCCGGAGTCGGGCGCGTGAGAGTGAGGCTCGCATCAGGCTCCCGCGCGGCGCGCATGGCGAGCGAGCCGCCCATGTCGGGCGGTCCGAACTCGATGGGCGTCGGCACGGTAGTCACCGCAGAAGCATACTCGCGAAATGGCATATCAGTCAATCGTGCCATGCAGGACAGATATAGAATCTGTCATACTGCGCGGCGGCCCTTCGACTGCGGGAGGTAGACGGTGGCTAATGGTAAGACGCGTCTTGCTGCTCTGGCTGTGATTTTGTTGACCGGCGGTGGGGTCGGTGCGTTGCTTCTCGGCGATGAGTTTGCCGGCGCTCAGGCGCCGAGTTCCGTCAACGCGCTGCTTCCTGGGGCCAATCAGCTCCCGGCTCCTACCTGGAGGGCCGCGCTTCCAAAAAGCCCCGCCGACTTGCGCAAAGGCGCCGAGATCGACCTTCGTGATTGCACCTACGGTCCTGGTGAAACGCACTGGGGCGGTGCGACCGGTCAGTACCTGGTCGACCGCAATGCCTTCTACGCGGTGGTGTTCCTGCCAACCGACCTCCCGGGCGGCCATTTCCGGTTCCGCGGCGTTTATCCGCACGCCCGCTGGTTCTCCTTCGAGTCCTATGACGAGGGTCTCGCCAGCGAGGGAGTCGTCGACGACACAGCGATCGATCCAGATCCGGGGTCAGCGACCCCGTTCTTCACGCACGACCATTACGTCCGCGGTCACAACCGCTACACGGTCGACATCTACAGCACCCCTCCGGCGAGCAGGGCAAGTCCTGCGCCGCACAACGTCCTCTACATGGGTTATCGGGAAAACCCCTACTACGGAGGGGTCGAGCATTCCCCGTACTCCCCGGTCCTGTACAGGGTCTATGTGCCGAAGCCCCCGCCGCAGGGTGGCGTGCCGCTACCGCACCTCTATTGGGTGGTGGACAACCCCGGCACCAATCTATTCGAGACGGATACCGAGGTGTGCAACGCGATGGAGCCCGCTCGCGCGCCCAACCAGACCATCCTCGAGATCAACGACGTCCTCGACAAGCGGGTAAGTCAACCGACGCTCCAGCCGACCGAGCGAAACGTAGACATCCCCACCGATGAGGTGCCGCACGATCCGCCGTATGTGAACATCCTCCGACCGGCTACCAACGGCTATCAGGGGGCGTATTTCAACTCGAAGACCCCGTATATCTATATCCGGCCGTTCGCGCAGTACGGCCGATTCGTGGTGGTCCATTTCAAGGCTCCCACGTTCGCGCGGATCGAGGAGGGTGTGCCACTCACCGGCAATGAGCAGACGCGTTACTGGAGCTGGTGCGCCGCGCAGTTCGTCTCGCCGGTCAACGTGACTCAAGCGTGCCTGATGGACAAGCAGTTTCACATCCACGATGGCTACGCCACACTCGTGGTCTCGCCGCCCGACCAACGACCGCTGATCAACGGCAAGCGCTACGCCGATTGGCTCCCGTGGCCGGGAGGCGGTGCCGATCTGAACATGCGACAGATCGACCCCAACCCCAAGACCTACCCGCAGTCGCCGTACTTCCTACCGGTGACATCGCAATACGACGCGCTGGATTACCTGCGCGGTGTCGCCAACGAGCAGGAGATCCAAAAGTGGATGGGTCCGTACTACCCGACGGTCGAGTACTGCTCGACCGTTCAATTCCAGAAGAACGGCTGCGGCTTCCCATCAGCCCTAACCCAACCCGTCGGGCATCGGGAAACAAAGTCGATGGCGGGCAGCCGACGCTGACCGCACCACGCTAACGGGCGGGAGTGTCCTAGGAACTACGTAAGCCTCGCTCGAAAGGATCGTCAGGCGGGGGTACGCTTTTGGGTCGATGCGCACGCGCGTGTTGTCGCTTGTGATGCGCCCCGATCTCCATTCCGTTCGCGCCACGAGTCGCCTTCGCTGCGACGAGGAGGCGGAGGGCACTTGAGCGGGCAGGACTTGAGTGTCGTGGGCGAGGAGCAGGCGGCCTTGCGGCGGGTGGCGACGCTGGTCGCGCGTGGGGGGCCACCTGACGAGGTGTTCGCCGGTGTAACCGAGGAGGTCGCTTTCCGAGATCGCAAGCGCGATGGACGCGGTCGAGGCGGATGCCGAGGTGCGGGCCGTGATCGTGACCGGCGCGGGCAACGCATTCTCTTCCGGCTTCGACCTCAAGGAGCAGATGGAGCGGCGGCCGACCGGCATCGAGACCTGGCGTCCGATCCTGCGCAAGGATTTCGACGTTCCGATGCGGTTCTGGCATTGCCCGAAGCCGACGATTGCCGCCGTCCGCGGCCCATGCCTTGCCGGCGCTTGCGAACTGGCGCTGGCCTGCGACATGACGGTGGCGGCGGAAGACGCATTCTTCGGAGAGCCGGAGCTCAAGTTCGGCGCCGGCATCGTCGTCATGCTGCTGCCGTGGCTGACCGGAGCCAAGCAGGCCAAGGAGCTCATCCTCTCGGGCGCCGACGACATCCCG
>DATKFF010000623.1:0-4485 GCA_035511595.1 Solirubrobacteraceae bacterium
ACCGACGGCTCGCAGCCGGCTCGCGCGGCCGATCAGCTCCGCGTCCAGCTTCGTCGCCGAGCGGATCAGGATCCCGTCGTACTGGCCGATCCGGTCCGCCAGCTCGTCGCGTGACCAGCCGTTGGCGACCTCGACGTCGAAATGCTCCTTCAGCAGATCGATCCCGGACTTGCCGATGTTCTCTGCGACCAGGACGCGTGTCATGAGCGCTCCAGGACCCAGTCGATGCAGGCGGTTAGCGCCCGCACGTCATCGGGGTCGGTCGCCGGGAACATCGCGATCCGCAGCTGGTTGCGTCCGAGCTTGCGGTACGGCTCGACGTCGACGATCCCGTTTGTGCGCAGCGTCGAGGCGAGCGCGGCGGCGTCGACCTCGTCATCGAAGTCGATCGTCCCGACCACCAGCGAGCGCTTCGCTGGGTCGGCGACGAACGGCGTCGCGTGCGGGTGCGCCTCCGCCCACCCGTAGAGGTGCGAGGAGGACTCGGTGGTCCGCGCGACCATGCCGTCGAGGCCGCCGCGCTCGAGCATCCATTCGAGCTGGTCGGCCAGCAGAAACAGCGTGGCGATGGCCGGCGTGTTGTAGGTCTGGTCCTTGGCGGAGTTCTCGAGCGCCGTCTTCAGCGACAGGAACTCCGGGATCCAGCGGGCACCGCCGGTTGTCGGGCGCTCGGCATCCACCTGCTCGACCCGCTCGAGCGCGGCGGGGCTGAGGAGGGCCAGCCACAACCCGCCATCGGACGCGAAACCCTTCTGCGGGGCGAAGTAGTAGGCGTCGGCCTGAGCCACGTCGACCGGCAGGCCGCCGGCGCCGGAGGTGGCGTCGATCAGGACGAGCGCCTCGCCTGTACCCGCAGGGCGAGTCACAGGGACCATCACCCCGGTCGAGGTCTCGTTGTGCGCCCAGGCGATCACGTCGGCTCGCGGGTCGGCAACCGGCTCGGGTGCGTCGCCGGGCTCGGCATCGACGACGATCGGCTCGGCGAGGAACGGCGCCCCCCTGGTGCACGCCGCGAACTTGGAGGAAAATTCTCCGTAGGTCAGGTGCAGCGCGCGCTCGCGCACCAGGCAACAGGTGGCCGCGTCCCAGAACGCGGTCGTCCCACCATTGCCCAGCACGACCTCGTAGTCGTCAGGGACGGCGAACAGCTCGCTCAGCCCCGAGCGGACCCGCCCGACGAGCTGCTTGATGGGCTTCTGGCGGTGCGAGGTCCCCATCAGCGTGGCGCCCGTATCGGCCAGGTGCTCGAGCTGCTCGGGGCGCACCCGCGAGGGACCGGACCCGAAGCGGCCGTCGGCCGGCTTCAGCTCAAGCGGGATCTGGAGGACGGTGGAGGTCTGGGGCATGCGCGCTCCTCGAACGTAGCGGGTCTACATGCCCAGGCGCGCGGCTATTTCGTTGCCGCCGCTCCCCGGTGGTCTGATCCACCTTCTCGCGCCAGTTACGGCGGCCGCGGCCGAGTCTACCGAACGCGTCAGGCCCAGCCGGCGACCGGTCTACTCCTCAAACTCGGTGTCGATCCAGTCCATCTGCGAGCGCAGCTCCTTGCCCACGACCTCGACCTGGTGGCGGGACTGCTCCTCACGCAGGCGCTTGAAGTTCTCCTGACCGGCGCGGTTCTCGGCGATCCACTCGCGCGCGAACGACCCGCTCTGGATCTCGCCCAGCAGGTCCTTCATCGCCTGGCGGGTGGGCTCCGAGATGACGCGCTTGCCGCGCGTCAGGTCGCCGTATTCCGCGGTGTTGGAGATGGAGTAGCGCATCCCTGCGATCCCCTTCTCGTAGATCAGATCGACGATCAGCTTGAGCTCGTGCAGGCACTCGAAGTACGCCAAGCGCGGGTCGTAGCCCGCGTCGACGAGCGTCTCGTACCCCGCGCGCACGAGCTCGGTGACGCCGCCGCAGAGCACGGCCTGCTCGCCGAACAGATCCGTCTCGGTCTCCTCCTTGAAGCTCGTCTCGATCACGCCGCCGCGGGTGCAGCCGATGCCCTTCGCGTAGGCGAGCGCCAGGTCGAGCGCCTGGCCGCTTGCGTCCTGCTGGACCGCGACCAGCCCCGGGACGCCCGAGCCCTCGACGAACTGCCGGCGGACCAGGTGTCCGGGACCCTTGGGGGCCACCAGCGTCACGTCGACGTCGGCCGGCGGCTCGACCTCGCCGTAGTGGATCGAGAAGCCGTGGCCGAACATCAGCATGTTGCCCGGGTCGATCCCGTCGCGGACGCCCGACTCCCACACCTGCCGGTGCAGTTCGTCGGGGACGAGCATCATCACGATGTCGCCTTCGCCGGCGGCCTCGGCGGGGTCGACGACCCGGAGGCCGTGCTCGCGCGCCTTGGCGACGCTGTTCGAGTCCGGGCGGAGTCCGACGACCACCGACACGCCGGAGTCCTGCAGGTTGAGTGAGTGGGCGTGTCCCTGGGAGCCGTAGCCGATGATCGCGACGGTCTTGCCGTCGAGCAGTCCGAGGTCAGCGTCGTCGTCGTAGAACATGGAGCGGGAGCGTAGCGGGGTCGACGCGTCGCCCTTATACGGAGCCCGCCCAGGCTCAGCCGCCGCCGAACTGCTGGCGCAGCGCCATCACGCTGTTGACGTACTGCTGCGTGTCCGCGTACAGCCCGTTCTGCTGAACCGACGGCAGTCCCTGGTAATAGCCAGCAGCTGCCATCGCCGGGTCTCCGCCGGTGGCATTGAGCAGCGAGCGGAGCATCAGCACGCCGCCGCGGACGTTGTCGGCGGCCGAGGCCGGCGCCAGAGGTGGACCGCCCTGGTCCAAGGTGTGCTGGATCCACTGCCATGTCCCCGGCAGGATCTGCATCACGCCGCGTGCGTCAGCGGAGGAGACGAGGTCGTTGTTGAACCCGCTCTCCTGGTAGGCGATCGCGGCCGCGAGTGAAGGCGAGACGCCGTTCGCCGACGCGATCGAACCGACCTGCCCCGCCGTGACCGTCTCCGCGGTCGGGTACGGCGGATCGGTCGGCGAGCCCTGGGCCGCGGTGCCGACAGGTTGGGTCGACGCCGACGCGGCGGTGCCCGGCGAGCCGGAGAGCTGCAGGACCGCGCCCGACAGCAGCGTCCCGTTCGGGTCGATCCCGTTGGCAGCGGCGAGGCCGGCGATGCTGACCCCCGCCCGCGCGGCGATCGCGCTGAGCGTGTCGCCAGGCTGCACGACGTAGGACGCCGAGACGTTCGGCGCGGACGTGACCGGCGGCGCAGTACTCACGAACTGGGACGACGAGGAGCCCGTCGACCCGGACAACTGCAGGGTCGTTCCCGACAGGAGTGGCGCGTTTGGATCGATCCCGTTCGAGGCCGCTAAGTCGGCGACACTGACCCCCGCCCGCGCAGCGATCGCGCTCAGCGTGTCGCCCGGCTGGACGACATACGAGCCGGCGCCGGCGGGGGCCGACGGCCCCGAGGCGCTTTCAGCCTGTGGGTCATCGCTGTCGCCGTCGCCGTCTCCCTGTGACGCGACCTGAGGCTGGGCCTGGGTCTGCGGCAAGCCCTGCGGCGGGATCTGAATCCCCGTCCCCGCAACCACCTGCGTGTAGGGAGAGATCCCGTTAGCCGCAGCGAGATCGGCGACGCTCAGTCCATCGGCGGCCGCGATCGACGTGAGCGTCTCGCCCGGAGCGACGACGTGGACAAAGTCGGCTGACGCCACGCTGGGCGCAGCGAGGAGGAATCCGGCCGAGAGAATGAGCGCCGCCCGTGGCATGGGCGCCATGTTTTCTCACCGTCCGCAGATCGAAAAGCCCTGCAAGGGGGCTTTCAAATTGCAAGATTGCGCTCAGGCTGTCGGCGGCCCCGGCACGTCGCTGAGCGCGCTCAGTTCCCGGAGGTAAGCGACGGGCATCGGCTGCTCGCCTCCGCCCAGCGCGTCGAGCACGCGGCAGAAGCTCTCGAGTTCCTCGGAGCCGACCTCGGCGCGGAGCTCGCGCTCGACGGTCTGGGCGGCCCGGCGCAGGGCCGCGCGGTACTCCTCGCCCCGGTCGGTGAGCCGGACGATCTTCTCCCTGCCGTTGGTCGGCGACGCCGTCACGGTGACGTAGCCGCGTCGGGACAGGCCGGCGACGATCTTGCTCGAGCCCTGGCGGGTGATCCCGAGACCGCGCCCGATCTGGGAGATCGTCGTGTCTTCCGGACCCGAGCAGATCCGCAGGACCGACCGGTCGGCGAAGCGGTGATCGGTGAATCCCTCGGCGGCCAGCTCTTCGTCCATCCGGTGGCGATGGCCACGCCAGGCGGCGAGCAGCGCGTAACCCAGCCGCGCCGACCGGGGGGCCGCGGAATCCTCTCCGGATCGATTGTCTACCACGTTGACATTCTAGCGCCGGCTGGTTACGATGTGATTGTCAACCGTGGAGACAATCGACCACACGTTACGGGAGGCCGATGGTGCATAAGCGTCCGATCGCGCGCTTGCTGAGCGGGCGGCACGGCAAGCGGCCGCTGGCGGCCGTCGTAGTCGTCGCACTGGTCTCGG
>DATKFF010000624.1:0-4587 GCA_035511595.1 Solirubrobacteraceae bacterium
GCGCTTCTTGGCCACGAACACGCGGACCAGCTCGTTGACACCCGGCGGCAGGTCGTCGCCGTCGTCACGGCTGAAGGTCTTGACGTCGATCACGACGCCGCCCTCGCCGTGGGGCACCTTCAGCGAGGTGTCGCGGACCTCGCGCGCCTTCTCCTTGAAGATCGCGCGGATCAGCTTCTCCTCGGCGGTCAGCTCGGTCTCGCCCTTAGGCGTGACCTTGCCGACGAGCAGGTCGCCCGAGGCGACCTCGGCGCCGATCCGGACGATCCCGCGGTCATCGAGGTTGCGCAGCGACTCCTCCGAGCGGTTCGGGATGTCGCGGGTGATCTCCTCGTCGCCGAGCTTCGTCGTGCGCGCGTCGATCTCGTACTCCTCGATGTGGATCGAGGTGAGCTCGTCGTCGGACACGAGTCGCTTCGAGAGGATGATCGCGTCCTCGAAGTTGTAGCCCTCCCAGGACATGAAGGCGACCAGCAGGTTCTTGCCGAGCGCCATCTCGCCGGAGTCGGTCGCCGAGCCGTCGGCGAGCACGTCGCCGGCCTTGACGGCCGTCCCGACCGTGACGATCGGCTTCTGGTGGATCAGCGTGCCCTGGTTTGAGCGCATGAACTTCTGCAGCGGGTACTCGTCCTGGCCGCCCGACTTGCGGTCGACCACGATCTGCTCGGCGTCGACGTAGGAGACCGTCCCGGCGTTGGCCGTGATCACCACGTCGCCGGTGTCGATCGCCGCCCGGCGCTCCATCCCGGTGCCGACCAGCGGCGCGTCCGTGACGAGCAGCGGCACGGCCTGGCGCTGCATGTTCGAGCCCATCAGCGCGCGGTTGGCGTCGTCGTGCTCGAGGAACGGGATCATCGCCGTCGCGACCGACCAGATCTGCTCAGGCGAGACGTCGATCAGGTCGACCTCCTTCGGCGGGACGGTCACGTAGTGACCCGCCTGCGTGCGGCAGATGACCTCGTCGACGGTGATCTTCCCGGAGGCGTCGACCGGCGTGTTCGCCTGCGCGATCAGCTGCTCCTCCTCCTGGGTGGCGTCGAGGTGGACGATCTCGTCGGTCACCTTGCCGCCCTTGACGAGCCGGTACGGGGTCGTGACGAACCCGTGCTCGGAGATCTCGGCGTAGGAGGACAGCGACCCGATCAGGCCGATGTTCGGACCCTCAGGGGTCTCGATCGGGCACATCCGCCCGTAGTGGGTGGGGTGCACGTCGCGGACCTCGATCGGCGCGCGCTCACGCGTGAGACCGCCCGCGCCGAGCGCCGACAGGCGGCGCCGGTGGGTGAGCCCGGCGAGCGAGTTGGTCTGGTCCATGAACTGCGACAGCTGGCTCGAGCCGAAGAACTCCTTCAGCGCGGCCACGACCGGTCGGATGTTGACGATCGTCTGCGGCGTGATCGTGTCGGCGTCCTCGGTGGTGAGGCGCTCACGCACGACCCGCTCCATCCGGTAGAGGCCGATCCGGAAGGCCTCCTGGATCAGCTCCCCGACGGTCCGCAGGCGGCGGTTGCCGAAGTGCTCGTACTCGTCGAGGCGCTCCTCGATCGGCTCGCGCGGGAGCGCGATCGCCTCGGCGGCGTAGTCCTTGATCTCCTCGTCGGGGTGCTCGGGCATGCCGAGCAGCCGCGGCAGCGTCACGAGCTCCTTGACCAGGGCGATGATGTCGTCGTGGGTCAGGGTGCGCGTGTCGAGGTCGATCTCGAGCCCGAGGCGTGAGTTCAGCTTGTAGCGGCCGACCCGCGTCAGGTCGTAGCGCTTGGGATCGAAGAACAGCTGGTTGAGCAGTGCCCTGGCAGCGTCGACCGACGGCGGCTCGCCCGGGCGCTGCTTCTTGAACAGCTCGATCAGCGCGCCCTCTTCGGTGCGGATCGCCTCGGGGTCGGACTCGATCGTGTTGCGGACGTAGAGCGAGTCGTCGAAGAGCTTCAGGATCTCGTCGTCGGCGACGTAGCCCATCGCCCGCAGCAGCACGGTCACTGGAAGCTTGCGCTTGCGGTCGATCCGGACGTAGACGCGCCCCTTCTTGTCGATCTCGAGCTCCAGCCAGGAGCCGCGCGCCGGCATCAGGTTGGCGACGAAGACCTGCTTCTCCCGGTCCTTGGGCTCCATCACGTAGGCGCCCGGGGAACGCACGAGCTGCGTCACGACGACGCGCTCGGTGCCGTTGATGATGAACGTGCCGCGCTCCGTCATCCACGGGAAGTCGCCCATGAACACGGACTGCTCCCGGATCTCGCCGGTCTCACGGTTGATGAAGGAGACCGTTACGGTCAGCGGCCGCGCGTACGTGAGGTCCTTCTCACGGCACTGCTCGAGGCTCGCGACGGGCTCGTCGAAAGTCAGCTCGCCGAACTGGACGGCGAGGTTTCCGGTGTAGTCCTCGATCGGCGAGACGTCATCGATCGTCTCGCGCAGACCGCCCTTTTCGGGATCGGTCAGCCATTCGAAGGACCTGCGTTGGATGTCAATCAGATTGGGGACATCAAGAACCTTGTTCAGACGCGCGAAGCTACGGCGCGTCCGGGGGGCGTGAGCGGTTGCCAAGACGGCGACTCCTCGGGCGGTCGAGAGGGAGGCAGAGACCGCGCTTCCTGGAGGCCCTCCGCCCCGCACACAGGGCGACAAGCTGCCAATAAAGCGCGACCAACAAAGATAGCACACGGCATCGGTGCCCTGTGCAGGACTGTTCAGCTCTCACGGACCCCGCCCGCAGAGGCCGCGTATGTGGCGCGGCCCCGCCTCACTTGGGCGGCTACGGCTATTGGCTGACTGGCGGGAGTGTAGGGGGTTTTGCGGCGTCCGGCAAGCCGCTTAGGTCCTGGTAACTCAGCGCTTGTCTGCTCCTGAACCGCGGGACTCGCCAGTTCAGCTCCCGATCTGGTGACGGCCCGGATCGGCGTCGCCAGGTCGGGAGCACCCCAGCCGGATGAGGGCCTCGACAGAGACCCGACCCTGGCGCCGCTCTGTCGCCAATGGGATCGCAAGGCCGCCTGGGCGCGCGGAGGCGAATGCGATCGCTCCGAGCTATGCGTTCGCGTGCGCTTTGGGCGGCGCACTCGGCGTAAGGTCTCGGTCGTGTTCTTCGCGGTTCGCCTCGAGCGCGGCGGCCCATGGGATTGGTCGCAGGATCTGCGCGAGCAAGATGGCTGGGATGAGCACGCGCGGTTCATGGACTCCTTGGTGGAGGATGGGTTCGTCCTCCTCGGAGGACCGCTCGATGGCGAGCGCGAGATCCGGCACGCGATATCTGCGCCTTCGGAGGAGACGGTCCGGGAGCGCCTCGCACAGGACAACTGGCACCAAAACGGCATGCTCACCATCAAGTCGGTCGAGCGGTGGACGATCCTGCTCGACGGGCGGCAGGCCTAGTACCCCTCGCCGCCAACCTCGAGACTCGGAAGCAGTGCGGAGCCGGCGGTGAACTGTCTCCGGCTCGCCTCAGGATGTCTGCGCACGCGGTTCCGCTAGGCGACAAGCCGTAATCACGAGGTCTTCCGGTCGAACGTCAGGTGGGTGACCCCGCTGGGCGCCGAGACGGCCTCGACCTCGTAGTCCCCCTCCAGCGCCTCCAATCCGTCCCAGACCCGGACGCCGCGGCCGAGCACGATCGGCACCTGGACCAGGTGCATGTGATCGACCAGGCCCGCCGCGAGGAAATCGCGCACGACGGTCGGGCCACCTCCGATGCGGACGTCCTGTCCGTCGGCCGCCTCACGGGCGGCGTCGAGCGCCTCGGTCGGTGCGGCGTCGAGGAAGTGGAAGGTGGTGCCACCCTCCATCTCGATCGAGGGTCGGGGGCGGTGGGTCAGCACGAAGGTCGGCGTGTGGAACGGGGGGTTCGGGCCCCACCACCCCTTCCAGTCGGCGTCGTCCTGCCAGCCCGGTGGGCCGAACTTGCCCGCGCCCATGATCTCGGCGCCGATGCCCGGCTCGTGCTGCTGGGCGAACGCGTCGTCGACGCTGGCGGTGCCGCCCTTGCGTCCCAGAATCGGGGCACCGAAGCGGGTCGCGAACATCCACTCGTGCAGCCGTTGGCCGGCGTGACCGAAGGGCGCGTCGGCTGTCTGGCCCTCGCCGGTCCCGAAACCATCCAGCGATATGGAGAAGTTATGAATGCGGGTCCGTGTCATCTGCTCGCTCCGTGATTGCTTCCGCGGGTGAAGACCTCCCCCGGCCCCGAAATTCATCGGTCCGTGCGGAAGCTCTCAGCCTGGATCCTGTTACGCAAGGCATGATCACGACGCGCGGCGCGGCTCCCCTTTCGATGCGACGCGGAAACCGGCTCGTCCTCGCGAGGTTGTTGCGGATCATTCATCGGGCTTCGTGGCCAGCACCGTGAAGAGGATCGGAAGAGGGTGCCCACCGAGACGGAGTCGGTGGCGGCCGTCGCCCTCGCGCGGAACTATTGGCGGGCGCGGCGACTTGCTTGCCTCCACGTGCTCGGAGAGGGAGTCGATCCGCAGGCCTGCGTTGATCGCGGCGGTGACGGTCTCGCCAAGGCTGTGAGCGAAGTTGACGGTTTCGCTCGATGCAAGCTTGGCGCCGGGGTCCGCATAGGTGCCGGGCTCGTTGAAACGATGCGGTCCC
>DATKFF010000625.1:0-3038 GCA_035511595.1 Solirubrobacteraceae bacterium
TCCTGGTCGAGTGAGATCTGGTGCGAGGCCCAGTTCTGGCGCTCCCACAGCCGGTAGAGCTCGAGCGGCCCCATCAGCTTGATCTGAGGCAGCTGCGACTCGTCCGTGATTGTCGCTACGTCACCCTGGACTGTCAGGTCCAGCAAGCTCGCCATCGTCTTCTCCTCCATCGTGGACGCCCTCTGGCTCCCGGAAGCGCGCCGCCGAGTCTACCGACGCGCCCGCCAGCAGCCGATGGCGCAGGTTCTCCGCGCGACCCGCCTGAGCGGCCCGGCGGGCGCGCTCGTCGCTCAGCTCGATCCCCTGCCGGGCGGCGAGGTCGAGCAGCTCCTGGCGCTGCTCGTCCTGACGCGCGAAGCGGAAGAACAGCCATCCCAAGAGGAGCACCGTCAGGATGCTCTCCTCGACCATCATCACGGCGCCGGCGATGTTCTGGTCCGACAGCGCGCTGATCCCGTGAGCTGCGTCGGTCGCGCGGTACGTCGGATAGAAGATCGTCTGCGACCAGATCAGGATGTTCCCGAGCACGGCGCCGGTCAAGCGGACGGCGATGATGTAGCCGAGCGCTCCCCAGCCGTTGAACCACCGCGGCTTTGGCAGCGGTCCGATCAGCCCGAGCCACAGCAGCACGCCGAACCACAGCAGGCAGGCGTGCTCGAGCGCGTGTACCAGATCGTGCCTGATCGCCAGCTGGTAGAAGAACGGGACGTGCCACGCGTACAGGTCGACCGCCCACAGCGTGAGCGCGACCAGCGGCGTGGCGAGCTGACGCAACGGGCGGGTGGGGCGCATCTGCAGCAGCGGCTGCAGCACGGGACCGGTCAGGCCGAGCACGATCAGCAGCGACGCGACGTCGCCAATCAGGATGTGCTGGACCATGTGCGCGATCAGCACCTGGTCCGCGAGGCCGTCGACCGGCGGCAGCTGCACCGCGGTCAGCAGCACGACGCCGGTGACGAACGAAGCCGCGCGCCAGCCCTCGATCGGCCGGTGCTCACGCGACAGCGTCCGGCCGCGCATCGCGTACAGGTAGAGGTAGCCAAGGCCCGCGATCACCGGGGGCACGGCCTCCGCCAGGTGCGCGCCGCTGAACGCGACGGCTAGGGGGAGCGGCGGCGCGTGCATCCGACCGGCCGGCTCAAGCGCTGCCGTAGGCCCCGGGCGGCGAGGCGGCGCTCTGATTGGTGGCGATCTGCTCGAGCAGCGCCGTGGGGCTGGTTCCTCCGAGCACGCGCAGGCGCGGGAGCCGGTACGGGTCCTCGGCGCGGCTCGCCCACCCCGGAACGACGGTGGTCGAGCCGATGTAACCGGCCGCCCGCACCGCACCGATCACGGTCGAGTCGTAGTGGCCCGACGGGTAGCAGAACCAGTTCACCGGAACCCCGTAGCGGCCGCGCAGCGTCTGGCGCGCGGTCACGATCTGATACTGCAGCTGCGAGGAGTCGAGCTTGATCAGGTCGGCGTGACTGATTCCCTGCGTGTCGAGCTCCCAGCCGGAGTCGAGCAGGCCCTTGACCTGCCCGTCCGTGAGGCCGCCCTCAGATGGCGGTAGGCCGCTCAGCTGGATGTTCTCGACGCCGACCCAGCCGAGGCGCTTCAACACCGGCAGCGCGTTGGTGTACTGCGATGTGTAGCCGTTGTCGAACGTGAGCACGATCGGCTTGCCCGGCCCGAGCGGCACCCCGCGAGTCCAGTTGGCCTCGAGCTGATCCATCGTCACCGCGTGCCAGCCGGCTGCCTTCAGCGCCTCCATCTGGGCGGCGAACTCGTCGGCCGGGACATACAGCCCGGGGAACGGGGCACCGGCGGGCGGCGGATTGATCACGTGGTACATGAGGATCGGCACGGTGGCGTTGCCGGGCACTCCCGTGCCCTTGGCCTGCGTGAGACTGACCGGCGAGGAGGCGGCCGCGGGCGTCGAGCTGTGGTGCGGGGAGGTCCGCTTGGCTGCGGCGCTCCGCGATCCGGTCCGCGCCGCCGGTGGGGGGGAGCTCCCCGTGGAGCCACCGCCCGCCGAGGCGATCGCCACCACCGCCGCGATCGCCACGACCGTGACCAGCGAGCCGGTCGCCACCAGCCGTCTGCGGCGGGCCCGCGCCCGGCGGCGACGCTCTCGCTCGAGCTGGCGGGCGTTCAAGTCCCTGAAGCTCATCGGCCCACGAAGGTAGCGCCTCAGGCGGCCACCGTGGCCGCCGAGGACGGCGGAGCGGTAGGCTCGTTAGGTCGAGCGTGAAGCCCGAAAGGAGGCACGCGTGAGGAAATCGGCAGGTGTCCTGATTGTCCCGCTCGCCCTACTCGCCGCCGCGTGCGGAAGCAGTAGTAGCAGCAGCACGGCGTCGAGCACCTCCACGCCGGCCGCGGCCGCGACGAGCAGCACCGCGAGCACGACCACGGCGGCCACATCCGCGTCGGTCGCGCTGGCGACGAAGACGCTCCCGGGCGTCGGTTCGGTGCTCGTCAACGGCGCCGGGCGGACCCTTTACGTCTTCGCCCCCGACAACGCCAAGAAGGTCACGTGTACCAGCGCGTGCGCGTCCGTCTGGCCGCCGCTGTCGATCGGCGCGGGCCAGAAGCCGGCGGTCTCCGGGGGCGTGAACGCTTCGCTGGTATCGAGCGACCCCAACCCGTCCGGCGGTAGCGTCGTGACGTACGGCGGCTGGCCGCTGTACCTGTACGTGGCCGACCCGAACCCGGGCACCGACCACGGACAGGCGGTCAACCAGTTCGGCGGCCTGTGGTACGTGATCGCGCCGTCGGGCAAGCTGGTCAAGGGCAAGTCCAGCACGAGCACGACCTCGAGCGGGGGTAGCGGCTACTGAGCGCCCTGCGATAATCGCGCCGATGACGCCCCAGCTCGGCGCAGTCCTGACCCCGATGGTCACCCCGTTCGATGCGCGCGGTCGCGTCGACGAGGAGGCGACGGCGCGGCTCGTCCAGCATCTGCTGGACCACGGCTCCGACGGCGTCGTCGTGTGCGGAACCACGGGCGAGGCCGCGACGCTGTCCGACGAGGAGCACCTGCGAGTGATCGAGCTGGT
>DATKFF010000626.1:0-3109 GCA_035511595.1 Solirubrobacteraceae bacterium
CGCGAGGGCGTTGGTGGCGCGGTCGAGCTCGTGGGCGACGTGATGGTCGATGTCGCGATGAAGGTCCAACCGGAGGCCCGTGAGCGGGTCGACCTGGTCCGGGGACGCGGCCTTACCTCCGGCGACTACGTGCTGGCAACCGCACATCGCGCCGGCAACGTCGACGACCCGTCGCGGCTCGCGCAGCTCGTCGAGCTGCTGCTGTCGGTTCCCTGCAAGGTGGTGTTGCCGCTACACCCGCGCACCCACGCCCGGCTGCGCAGCGCCGGTCTAGTCGAGCGCCTGCAGCGCAGCGAACGGCTGGTGGTCACGCCGCCGCTCGGCTATCTGGAGCTGACCGCGCTGCTGTGCAACGCGCGCGCGGTGCTGACCGACTCGGGCGGCCTGCAGAAGGAGGCCTACCTGGCGGGAGTTCCGTGCATCACGCTCAGATCCAGCACCGAATGGGTCGAGACCGTCGAGAACGGCTGGAACGTGCTCGTCGACCTCGACACGGGCGCCGCGCTGGAGGCCCTCGAGCGCCCCCGACCGGATGCGCGGGCGCCGCTCTACGGCGACGGGCACGCCTCGGAACGCGTCGTCGACGCGCTTACACTCCACCTCGGATGAGGTTCCTGCCGCGATGAGCTCGCCGCCGGTTCGGCTTGGCGTGGTCGGGCTCGGGTACTGGGGCCCTAACCTGGCGCGCAACTTCGACTCGATCCCCGGCTGCGAGCTGGCCTGGTGCTGTGACAGCTCCGAGGAGGCACTGGCGGCGATGGCCGAGCGGTTCCCCGGGGTTCGCCTCACGCGTGATCTCGACGAGCTGCTCGCCGACCCGGAGCTCGACGCCGTCGCGATCGCGACGCCGGTTCCGACGCACGGCGAGCTCGCCGTGCGGGTGCTCGAGGCCGGCAAGCACTGCTTCGTCGAGAAGCCGCTCGCGCAGTCGGTCGAGGAGGCCGAGCGCGCGGTCGCCGCCGCTCGTCAGAGCGGGCGGGTGCTGATGGTCGGTCACCTGCTCGAGTACCACCCGGGCGTGCAGAAGCTAAAGCAGCTGTCCGGGTCGGGCGAGCTCGGTGAGATCTACTACATCTACGGCAACCGGCTGAACCTCGGGAAGCTGCGCGCCGACGAGAATGCGCTCTGGAGCCTCGGTGCGCACGACGTCTCGGTCGTGCTGCACCTCGCCGGGGAGGAGCCGCAGGAGGTGATGGCTCGCGGCGAGTCGTACGTGCGCCCAGGGGTCGAGGACGTGGTCTTCTGCTTCTTGCGGTTTCCGTCGGGCCTCTCTGCCCACTTGCACCTGTCGTGGCTCGATCCGCACAAGGAGCGGCGCTTCACCGTCGTCGGCTCGCGGCGAATGGCCACCTTCGACGACATGGCGCTCGAGGGCAAGGTGACGATCTACGACAAGGGTTTCGACGAGGACGCCCGCGGCTACGGCGAGTACATCACCCGCAGCGGGGACATCTTCAGTCCGCGGATCCCGAACATCGAGCCGCTGCGGCTCGAGTGCGAGCACTTCGTCGAGTCCATCGTCAGCGGCCGGCGGCCCATGTCAGACGGCGAGAGCGGACTGCGGGTGGTGCGCGTGCTGGAGCAGCTGCAGCGGTCGCTCGAGGACTCGGCGCGGTAATCGATGGCCGCCGGCTCCGGCATCTCCGCGGCCGCGTCGGTGGGCGAGGGAGCAGAGCTCGCCGCCGGCGTCGAGATCGGCGCGGCGGCGGTGATCCATGACGGGGCGCGGATCGGCGCCGGGGCGCGGATCGGCTCGGGGACGGTCGTCCACGCCGGTGTCGAGGTCGGCGAGCGCTGCGTCGTGGAGGATCTCGTCGTCCTCGGGAAGCGACCGCGGCTGCGGGCCGGCTCGAGCGCCGCCGGGGCCGGCGAGCTCGCCGCGCTGGTGCTCGGGTCAGGCGTGACCGTGTGCTGCGGAGCGGTCGTCTATTCGAGCGCACGGATTGGCGAGGGAGCGATCATCGGCGACCAGGTTCAGGTCAGGGAGCGCTCGACGATCGGCGCGCGGAGCGTCGTCGGACGCGGCTCGGCGATCGAGTTCGACTGCCGCGTGGGGGCCCGGGTGAGGATCCAGACCGGCGTCTACGTGACCGCCGGGTCGGTGGTCGAGGACGACGTGTTCCTCGGACCGGGGGTGCTGAGCACCAACGACGACACGATGGGCCGCCATCTGAGCGGTGAGCCGCTGCGCGGGCCCGTCTTCCGGCGTGCGTGCCGTGTCGGCGGGGGCGCCGTGCTCGTCCCCGGCGTGGAGATCGGCGAGGAGGCGTTCGTCGCCGCGGGGGCGCTCGTCACGCGCGACGTGGGACCGCGCGAGGTCGTGATGGGAGTCCCGGCGCGCGCCGTCCGTGAGGTTCCCGACGAGGACCTGCTCGAGCGCTGGCGCTGAGACCGGTCGCCGTGAGACGATGCGGCCGACGAACCCACGATCGACCGACGAGGAGCAGCCGATGGAAACCTGGGATGTCCGCACGCTGTCGCTCGAACCGCATCATCCGCAGGTGCTGCGCTCCGACGAGGAGACACGCGCGATCGCGATCAACCTCCCGCGCGGCGACCAGCTCCAGGAGCACCAGGTGCACGAGCGGGCCTACGTGCTGGTCGTCGACGGCGATGTCGAGATCGACCAGGACGGGCAAACGGTCGCCGGCGGCTCCGGGCTGGTGGCGCATTTCGCCCCCAACGAGCGGCGGACGATCCGCGCGCTGAGCGACGCGCGGCTGGTATTGGTGCTGGCGCCGTGGCCCGGAGTCGGGCACCCCTCGGCGCGGCCTGCGGCGGCCTAGCCTGCGGCGGCCGCGAGCCGGCCGGTGACGGTGTTCTCGCCGGCGCTCGTCCAGATCACGTCCTCGCGGCCGGGACCGACCCCGATCATCGCGACCGGGACGCCGACGAACTCCGCCACGAACTGCAGATACTCACGGGCGGCGATCGGCAGGTCGGCCTCGGTCCGGCACTCACGCAGATCCTCGGACCAGCCCTGAAGCTCCTCGTACTCGCCCGAGGTGTGGTGCAGCACCGACTGGTGGTAGGGGAAGTCGTCGAACTCCGCGCCCTCGCCGCCGCGGTACCGCGTGGCGACGAGCAGCCGATCGAATCCGGAGAGAAC
>DATKFF010000627.1:0-5040 GCA_035511595.1 Solirubrobacteraceae bacterium
CAGCGGCGAGAGCAGTTCGCCGGTGTCGAGTTCGATCACGCCTCCACGGCGACCGCGCGAACCTCAGCCCGAGCCAACAGTCGGGCGTGACCCATGCCCCGACTCATGAGAGACGGATCACCTGGGACATATGTCGTGAACCCAGGCACCCCCCTCTCCGCTTCAGCGTGTTCGATTTTCCTCCATATAGGAGGAAAATCCATCACGCTCGCGCGCGTGAACCCAGACGGCCCCCTCTCCGCTTCAGCGTGCTCGATTTGCGTTCACTATGAACGCAAATCGATCACGCTCACCAAACGAGCTCAGCTCGCGGGCGCGAGCAGCTCCGGCGCGCCGAAGCCCACCAGCGCCGCCGGCAAGGAGACCGACCCGTCGTCGTGCTGGCCGTTCTCGAGCAGCGCGATGATCGTCCGGCCGACCGCGATCGCGGTCCCGTTCAGCGTGTGCAGCGTGGTCGGCCGCCCCTCGGCCGGCCGGTAGCGGATGTCAAGCCGCCGGGCCTGGTAATCGGTCGTGTTCGAGCACGACGTCAGCTCGCGATAGCGGCCCTGGCCCGGGAGCCACGCCTCGACGTCGTACTTCTTTGCCGCGGACGCGCCGAGGTCGTCGACCGCGATCGCCACCACGCGGTAGGGAATCGCGAGCTCCTGCCAGATCGACTCCTCGATCGCCAGCAGCCGCTCGTGCTCGTCCGCGGAGTCCTCGGGCAGGACGAACGAGAACATCTCGACCTTGTCGAACTGGTGCACGCGGAAGATCCCGCGCGTGTCCTTCCCGGCCGCGCCCGCCTCCCGGCGAAAGCAGCTGGAGAAGCCCGCATAGCGGGCCGGCAGCGCGTCGGCGGGGAGGATCTCCTCGGCGTGCAGTGACGCCAGCGCCACCTCCGAGGTGCCGGTCAGGTAGAGGTTGTCCTCTGGCAGGTGGTAGAGCTGCTGCTCGGTGTCGGGCAGAAAGCCGGTCCCGTAGAGCGCGTGCTCGCGGACGAGCACCGGTGGGATCACGGGCTCGAACCCCTGGGCGCCGAGCTTCTCGAAGGCGTAGCGGACGAGCGCCAGCTCCAGCAGCACGAGCTCGCCCCGGAGGTAGGCAAAGCGTGAGCCCGACAGGCGCGCCGCGCGCTCCATATCGATCCGCGGGCCGGCGAGCTCCAGATGGTCACGGCCGGTCTTGCCCGCCTCGCCGACCTCCCTGATGACGGTGTCCTCGTCGGGAGCGTCCGGCGCCGGCAGGTTGGGCAGCGCCGCGAGTGCGGCCTCGCGCTCCGCCGCGATCGCGCTCTCGAGGTCGCTCAGCTCACGGCCCCGCGCCGCGAGCGCGGCCAGCTGCTCACGTTCTTCGGGGGTCGGTGGACCGGTCCGGCCGCGGCTCGCGCGGTTCTGCTCGGCCTGGATCTCCTCGAGCTCCGTCCTGATCGCGCGCCAGCGTTCGTCGAGCTCGAGCACGCGGTCGAGCATCGCCACCGCCTCCACGCCGCGGCGCGCCAGCGCCGTCCGCACGGCTTCCGGGTCCCGGCGGATCAGGTGGATGTCGAGAACGCGCGGCCTCCTACGGCTTGCGCTTGGCGGTTCGCTTCGCCTTGGCGTGACGCGCTGCGGCCTTCGCTGGACCGGTCGTGCCGGTGGGACCGGTCGCACCGGTCGCTCCGGTGGCACCGGTGGTCGACACGCTCGCGGTCGCCGCCAGGATCGAGCCGATCGGCTTCTGAACGCAGCTCGGTACGCCCGGCACCTTAGGCGCCTTGCGACCCGAGTACGTCGCCACGAACTTGGCGACGTCGATCGCGTCCTGGCCGACGACCACGTTCTGGGGCATGATCGCGCCCGAGAAGCCGCCGTTCTCGATCGCGTAGAGCACCCGCGCGATCGGCCGCTCACAGACGACGTCGAGGTTGGGACCGTTGTTGAACTCCGCCGTTTTGACGCTCGCCGCGGAGCCGTGGGTGGCCGCGTAGGAGAGCGTGTGGCAGCCCGAACAGCGCTGCTGGAACAGCACAGCACCGTGGTAAGCCTGTGTTTGCGACTTGGGGACGCTGATCCGCTGGGTTCCGCAGGCCGTCGTGACGGCCGCAAGCGAGATCGACGCCGCGGACATGAGGAGAAGCTTTGGCGCCCGGCGCATGCGGGCCGAGATCATACGGAAGGCAATTACGATCGGCAGCGATGCGCCCGCCGCGCCTGGCCAGTCGCCTGCTTCTCACCGGGGTCGCCTCCGCGGCGCTCGCCGCGGTCGCCGCGGGCTGCAGCCACACCGTGGCGGTCGGCGGGGCGCGCACGCTGAGGCTGGCGGTGACCGAGTATCGAGTCGTTCCCCAGCGCGTGCTCGCCGAGCCGGGACAGCTGACGCTGATCGTCGCCAACGACGGGCGCGTCACGCACAACCTGGCGATCACGGCCGCCGGCAAGGTGCTCGATCAGACGCCGCCGATCCCGCCCGGGCAGAGCAGCGAGCTGATCGTGTACCTGGGCAAGGGCAGCTATGTGATCACATCGACGCTGTTCTCCGACCAGGCGCTCGGGACGTACGGGACACTCAAGGTCGGCTCGTAAACAGGGCAGGTCCCGCGCGCTCGGCGCCGAACCCCTCATTGGACCCGGCGCCGGCCGATGAGACGTTCGCCTCGCTTGTCTACGCGCGATCGTCCTCCGACGGCGGCAACCAGGATGGCCGGCGCCGGGACCCTTGCTCGCGCCGGCGGGCCGGCGTCGCCGCCACGATATAACGACCGCGATGCCCTCGACCATCGACCCTGAGCTGTTCAGAGAGGTGTTCGGGCGCTTCGCGACGGGCGTCGCCGTGATCACCAGTGCGGGGCCGGGCGGCGAGGGCGGGATGACCGCCAATGCGATCTGCTCGCTATCGCTCGATCCGCTGCTGGCGCTCGTGTGCTTCGAGAACCAGGCGCGGACGCTGCCGATCGTCCGCGAGGCGGGACGCTTCGCCGTCAACATCCTGAGCGACGGCCAGGAGGAGCTGGCACGGGTGTTCGCCTCGAAGCTCCCGGAGTCGGAGAAGCTCGAAGGCGTCGGGCATCGCTTCGAAGGCGGTGTCCCGGTGATCGACGGTGCGCTCGCGTGGGCGGTCTGCGAGCTGCGCGAGCTGATCGCCGGTGGCGACCACACGATCGGGATCGGACAGGTCGTCGCGATGGGCCTCGGCGATGGCGAGCCGCTGCTGTGGTACGCCGGGCGCTACCACCTCTGGAGTCCGTCAGCCGGCGGTCTGGGCGGCGCGGAGCAGTAGCACGACGACGACCCACGCCGCGGCCGTCATCACGCCGAGCTCGCGATGCAGGATCGCCCTCACGATCCCCTGCTGCTCGTCCTGGGGCAGCCGCCCGACCTCCTGCGCGGACTCGAACCCGCGCGCATCGAGCACCATCTGCGCGGAGGCGCCGCGAAGCTGCTCGGCGATCAGCGACAGCAGCAGTGGCAGCACTCCGTAGATCACATGCAGGCTCGGCGGCTTCTGGCCGGTGAGAACCAGCACCCCGCCGAGTGCGACCTGGATGACGACCGCGACCTGGGCGGTGCGGAGCACCCGCCAGAACCACACCGTCTGCTCATGGCGCCACCAGCGCCAGCTGCCGAGCAGCGCGGCGGCGGCGTTCAGCGCGATCGCCGCCACGCCGACGACGATGTGGACTTCCTTCACCCGCGGCACCTCTTGAGATAGCCGCATTCCGCACTAAGTAACACTCTGTTACAAGCTACCCCTTGCCGGTGATATAACGACCTTCGTGCTCCGTGACTACCTGCCCGCGCTTGTCTTCCTCGTGTTGGGCGGGGCGATCGGACTCCTCTTCGGCGTGCTCAACGTGTTCTTCGGGCGGCGCCGCCCGAACCGCAACAAGCAGGAGCCCTACGAGTGCGGCCTGCCCTCGGAGGTCCGGCGCGGTTTCCGCTTCGGGATCAGCTTCTACCTGATCGCGATGCTGTTCATCCTGTTCGACATCGAGGTCATCTTCCTGTTCCCGATCGCCGTCCAGCTACGGGCGTTCGGGACGTTCGCGATGATCGAGACGGTCGTGTTCGTCGTGCTCCTGATGGTCGCGTTCGTGTACGTATGGCGACGGGGTGCGCTCGAATGGAAGTGAAGCGCGAGCCGCTCGGCGGCGCCGGCGATCCGGCCGACTTAAGGATCCGCCAGCTCCAGGCGCGCGACATGCTGCGCGGCGACCTGGAGGGTGAGGACCTGGAGCGCTACGTCGAGCAGCGCGTGATGACGACCACCATGGACAAGGCGGTGGCGTGGGCGCGCGGCAACTCGTTCTTCCCGCTGACCTTCGGCCTCGCCTGCTGCGCGATCGAGCAGATTCACATCGTCGCCTCCAGGATGGACCTCGCGCGGTTCGGCTGGGAGGCGTTCCGCGCCTCTCCCCGGCAGGCCGACCTGATGATCCTGTCGGGTCGCGTGTCGATCAAGATGGCCCCGGTCATCCGCCGCATCTACGACCAGATGCTCGACCCCAAGTGGGCGATCTCGATGGGCGCGTGCTGCTCGTCGATGGGCGTCTTCAACAACTACGCGCTCGTCCCGGCGGACAAGTTCATGCCCGTGGACGTGCACGTCCCCGGCTGCCCTCCGCGGCCGGAGGCGCTGGCGCACGGGATCATCAAGCTGCGCGCGAAGGTGCAGCTGAACCCGCCGCCCGGCTGGCGCGAGCGCTACGACGCGATCGGCACCGAGGAGCTGCTCCCCGGGGAGACAGGCAGCCCGGACATCAACGTCTTCCGGCCCGGAGACACGGCGGGTGCCTGACGCGACGGAGCTTGAGCTGACCGCCCAGGAGCTCCGTGACCGTGACGGCGAGTCAGTGATCGAGACCGAGTTCCACCGCGGCCGAGCGGTGCTGGTCATCAACCCACCGAAGATCAAGTCGGTGCTGGCGCATCTCGAAGGGAAGGGCTACACCTTTCTGGCGAGCCTCCACGGCGTCGACTACTACCCGGACGAGCCGCGCCTTGGCGTGCTCTACGAGCTGCTCGACATGAAGCGCGTCGACCGGATCAGCGTCAAGGCGCGGGTGCCCACGGACGCGCC
>DATKFF010000628.1:0-2278 GCA_035511595.1 Solirubrobacteraceae bacterium
CCCGGCGGGTCCAGGTCCGTAACGCGGCCCGTCATCGTCGAGCTCTCGTCGGGGATCGGCATCTCAGCGAACGTGAACATCATCTCCCGTCCGACCCGGAGGTCGACTTCGACGGCGCTGGGAAACCAGCGGGCGAGCTCGTCGGGCTCGGTGAGAGCTCGCCAAACCGCCTCGACGGGATGGCTGACCCGCCGCTCGAAGCGCAGCGCCGGCCGAGCGTCGATCGTCTCATAGTTGCCGTGCATCTCAAACCTCCTCGCTGGTGGTTGCGGGTTCCGGAGCGTTCCGCTGATCGAGGTGTCGTTCCAGCGCATCGAGGCGCTCGTTCCAGAAGCCCCTGTACGGCTCGAGCCAGGCGTCGAGCTCCGCCAGCGGGCGGCTTTCCAGCTCGTACACACGACGCTGCGCTTCCGCGCGTGCCGTGACCAGGCCCGCCTCACGCAGCACTCGCAGGTGCTTGGACGTGCCCGGTTGACTGAGCCCGAGGCGCTCGACGAGCTCGCCGACCGGACGCGGTCGTTCGCGCAGCAACTCCAGCACGGCGCGGCGGTGCGGATCGGCGAGTGCGGCCCAGGCGGATGCCATGGGCGCTTGTATAGCTGACTGGCTATATAAATGTCAAGGCATATGACCGCTGGGCTTCGGTCGCCGGCGTCATCGCCGGGCCGGGCGGTAGCCTCGCAACCGATGGCGAGGCGATCAGCGTTGCGACGATCCCGTTTGAGAGCGTCCGAGGCCGACCGCGACACGGTGGCCGAGCGCCTTTACGACGCGACGGTCGAAGGGCGGCTTCAGGCGGAGGAGCTCGACCAGCGTCTTGGGGTGGCGCTGTCGGCGCGCACGTACGGAGAGCTGGAGCCGCTCGTCGCGGACCTCCCCGCTGCACGCGCGGGACGCCTACGCGAGGCGAGCGTCCCGCTGCGCGTGTGCGCGGCACTCGTGTTGACGGTTCTTCTGGCAGCTCTCGGCGCGCTCGCCTGGCAGCGCTGATAAGCGTTCTTGTCGCCCCTTTCCGGGCACGATAGCCTCCGTCCATGGCCCATCGGTCGAGTCTCCGGGCATCGGACGCGGATCGCGACCTGGTCGCCGAGCGGCTCCGCCAGGCGGTCACCGAGGGGCGCCTGCGCCCGGATGAGTTCGAGCACAGGCTCGGAGTCGCGCTCTCGGCCAGCACCTATGGCGAGCTCGACCCGCTCGTCGCGGATCTGCCAACAGCCCGGGTAGCGCGCCGTAACCGTTCCTCGGTCCTGCCCTGGATTCCGCCGATGCTGGCGCTCGCGATCGCGATTCCGGTCGCGCTCCTGGTGCTGGCCGCGGTCGTGTTCGTTCTAACCGGCGTGCTCGCCGGCTGGGCCCTGTGGTTGTTCCTGGGCTGGTGGTTCTTCGCGGGCAGGCGGCGGGGACGCAACGGTCGCGTCTTTCGCGGCCACCCCGGCGGCCCTTACCCCGTCCGCCGAACCCAGCCTCGGCCGGACCACTGGCTGTAGGGCCCCAGAGTCACACAGGAACCTGCACTGCCGACCCTCCTCCACCAAGGTCTAGGTCAGAACTAGCTATTCGTCGCCTGGCTAAACGGCATCTCGCCGCTTAGCTTTCTGACAGACCAAATCGCCGGGGAAGGGACACCCCTCGGGGCAATTCTTCAGGGCACCTTGGTGCCTTGAGCCTCGGCATGGAGCGTTCGCTCCGAGTTACAACCAAACGAGGAGGGATATCTCCATGTTTCGTAGGTTCACAAAGAAGCGCGTCGTTTTCGCGCTTAGCGTGGTTGCGGTGCTGGCAATTGCTGGCGGCGCAGTCGCTTACTTCACGACCACGTCGTCGGGCACCGGTACCGCGCAGGTCGGAACTTCGTCGGCTTTGACGATCAGCAGCGCGTCCACGGCCAGCAACCTCTACCCGGGCGGCACGGCGCGGCCGATCGCTTTCTCGATCGACAACACGTCGGATGGTCACCAGTACGTTGGCAAGGTCTCGGCGACCGTCACGGCTGTCTATGACTCGACCAACACGACGGAGATCGACGAGAACGGCACGAACGCGTGTGCCACGTCGAACTTCACCACCGGAGCTGCTTCATCGGACGTCGGCGACATTGCCGGCGGGACGACCTACAACTCGGCTGCATCGGCCGAGCCGACAGTCTCGATGACGAACAACGGCAATCAGAACGGCTGCGAGAACGCGGTCGTTCACCTGAGCCTGAGCAGCAGCTGAAGCCGCTGGGTAGGAGGGGCGGCCTCAGTGCCGCCCCTCTCATCCGCCCTCGTTTGACATC
>DATKFF010000629.1:0-8435 GCA_035511595.1 Solirubrobacteraceae bacterium
CGCGCGGCGGCCCGAGCGGGCGAGGCGCTCAAGCATCGCGCGCCACGTGTCGGCGCTGTCGGAGAAGCCGTGCAACAGCACCAGCGGCGGGCCGTCGCCGTCGACCTCCAGCACGCGGGTGCGCACACCCGCCAGCGGCAGGCGTGACTCGCGGATAACGGCGCTCCCCATCCGTGTCACGGGCACTTGAGTGAGTCCTCTCGTAAGGGTTGCTATGAGCAGTCTTCGTGGGCGCGGCGTCGGTAGCTATTGGCCGGAGGTCGCGGGTGACTCAGCCGTTCGGGTGATATCGGCGACGCTGAAGTGCCGTCGGTCGCTGTCCGACGGCGTAGAGTCCGCAGTCGATGTCGAGCACGAAGGCCCCCGACGTCGACGAATTGGCCTCTGGCGTCGACGTTGATGCACCAGTCAACGCGGCACGGGTGACCGCGGCCCTCGACCGGGCGCGGGGGCTGCTGGGACCGGCCGTCGTGCCACCGCTGGACGCGGACCAGGGCTCAGACGAGGCGGTGCTCGAGGAACTCGTCGACGTCGCGTTGACCGAGCTGCGCGCTCTGGTGATGTCCTACTCGGGTCCGGACGCGCTCGAAGTCGCGCGGGCCGCATACGAGCTCGCCGATCTCGCCCGGCTGATGCGCCTGCGCTCCATCGAGAGACGCGTGAACGGTCTGACCTCGGTTCAGCGCGCGCTTGCCGAGCTTCGCACCGTCGGCTCGGTCGAGCTGCTGCTGCGCCGCTGCACTCAGGTCGTGTGTGAGCGCTGCGGGTTCGATCGGGCGGTCATGTACCGCGTTGAGGGCGACAGTGTTTTCCCCACCAGCGCGTTCGACCGCAAGGACCGCGACTGGGTGGCGAAGGTCAAGCACTACGCCGAGAAGATCAAGCCCCCGGTGCTCGATGAGATGCTGCTCGAGACGGACATGTTGCGCCGGCGCGCACCCGCGATCGTGCACGACGCGCAGCGTGACCCGCGGACATTCAAGCCGTGGCTCGAACTCTCCGATATCCGCAGCTACGTCGCCGCGCCGATCGCCCCGGAGGGCCGCGTGATCGGATTCCTGCATGCCGATGTTCACTACCAACGCCGCGAGGTAGACATCGTCGACCGCGACGTGTTGTGGGCCTTCGCCGAGGGCTGCGGCTACGCGCTCGAACGCACACTGTTACGCGATCAGGTGCGCCAACAGCGCGAGCGGATCCGCGAGTTACTGCGCACCGCAGACGAACTGGTCAACGACATCGGCGAGTCCGAGCTCCGGATCGAGCGTGCCGACACCGAGGCCGCCGCCCGCACCAGCAACCCGTTGCCTGCTGGCGGCTCGCGGGTCCATTCGCTGCTGACCGCCCGCGAGATCGAGGTGATGGAGCTGCTGGTGCACGGGGCGACCAACAAGCAGATCGCGGAACGGTTCGTCGTCACCGAGGGGACCGTCAAAGCGCACGTCACCCACGTCTACCGAAAGCTGAAGGCGGCCAACCGCGCTGAGGCCGTTCACCGGTACATGCGGATGCTGGCGCTCGACCACCAGTAGCCATGTGGGCCTGAAAAGTGGCCTGCGCTAGACGATTTCCAAGCTTCGCGTTGCTCGGGCGCCCGGCCGCATCGGCACAGCCGCCATCGCCCGTTCGGCCATCGCGGTGATCGTCAGGCTCGGGTTGGCGCCCGGGTTCGCCGGAACGGCCGAGCCGTCGCAGACGAGCAGGTTCTGATAGCCGAATACCCGGTGGTCCATGTCGATCACGCCGCGTGAGGGGTCTACGGCCGGGACGACGCCGCCGAGGATATGCGCGGTGACGGGGATGTTGAGCATCGCTTCGCTGAACCAGCTCTGCGCGATCCCGCCGGTCGCGTCCGCGAGACGCTGCGCGACCTCGTTGGCGAATGGGAGGAACGTCGGGTTCGGATGCTGCGGATCCTGCTTGGTGGTCAGTCGCAGGCGTCCGCCGAGTCCCGCGCGCTTGGGGACCAGGCTCAGCGAGGCGTCCAGCGTCTGCATGACGCCGGTGACCAGAGATCGGCGTGACCATCCACGCGGGTTGCTTGCCCGCACGAAACGCATTGGGTGCCTGACGATCTGGGCGAGCAGCTTCAGCGGGCGGGTGAGGCGGGTTCCGTCGGGCGTGAGCAGCGTGAACAGCAATCCCATCAGATCACCGCCGCTTCCGTAGGTGACGGTTTCGCTGTGGCTTGACGCATCGGGATGGATGCTCGCGGTTATCGCCACGCTGTGGCCCCAGCCGCGGTCCTCCGGGACGGTGACCGCGGTCAGCGACTCGCTGTTGGTTCGCACGAGCTGCCCCAGCCGGTCCGAGATGCGCGGCAAGGAGCCGCGGTGCTTGCAACGCGCCAGCAGCAGGTTGGTGCCGAGCGCGCCGGCGGCGACAACGACCCCGCCCGCGGTCAAGGTGCGCTCGTTTCGGGCCACCCAGGCGCCCGAACGTTGGCTCGTCACGGCGTACCCGTCGGATCCGTCGGCCGCACCGAGCGGGGAAATCGAGGTCACGGTCCGGTCGGGAACGATCTCGACGCCGCGGTGCTCGGCGAGCCACAGGTAGTTCTTCGGCAACGTGTTCTTGGCGTTGTACCGGCAGCCGAGCATGCACAGCCCGCAGGAGATGCACCCGGTGCGCGGTGGGCCCTCGCCGCCGAAGAAGGGGTCGGGCACGGTGACGCCCGGCTCGCCGAAGTACACGCCGACGCGCGCCTTGCGGAAGGTTTCCGGCACGCCCATCTCCTCGGCGACACCGCGCAGCAGCACGTCGGCGGGTGTCTCACCGCGGTGGGTGACGACGCCGAGCATCCGCTCTGCGGTGTCGTAGTGCGCGTCCAGGTCGGGTGCATCGCCGCTGACCTTGCGCCACTCCTCGAAGAACCGCGGCTGCGCCCGGTACAGCGTCTGTGCGTACACGAGGCTGCCGCCGCCGACGCCGCTGCCGCTGAGGATCATCACGTCCTTGAACGCGGTCAGCCGCAAGGTCCCCTTCAATCCGAGACGCGGCATCCACACCGAGCGGCGTAGCTGGCCCAGTGATTTGGGGAGTTCATCGTCGGCGAACCGCCTGCCGCACTCGAGCACCGCGACGCGGTAACCCTTTTCGGCCAGCCGCAGCGCGGCGACGCTGCCGCCAAACCCAGAGCCGATGATGAGCCAGTCGTAGTCGTGGTCGCTCTGGGTGGACATGTTCACGCTCCTGCCAGGATCGCGACGGTCGCCACCGCCGTATCGTTTTCGAGGTAGCCGCCGCCGTTCTCGGCGAGCGCAACCTTGGCTCCGGGGACTTGGCGTTCGCCGCAACGACCGCGCAGCTGATCGGCGAGCTCGACGAGCTGCGCGCAGCCGGTCGCACCGACCGGGTGTCCCTTGGATTGCAGTCCGCCGCTGGGGTTGACCGGCACGCGGCCACCGAGTGCTGTTGCGCCCGAACGCAACAACGCTGGCGCCCCACCCGGCTCGCACAGCCCGAGCTCCTCGTAGACGATCAGCTCGGCCGGGGCGGCCGCATCGTGCAGCTCGATCACATCCAGGGCGCTGGGTTCTATCCCCGCCTGCAGGTACGCGCGCGACGCCGCGCGCTCGACGGCTGTCTTGTCGCCGTTGCGCCGGTCGGTGCCCGACATGAGCACCGAAGCGAGCACGCGGACCGGCTGCGCGTCGAGTCGAGCGAGCCCACGCTCGTTGGCCAGGACAAGCGCCGCCGCACCGTCGCTCAGCGGCGAGCACATCAGCAGCGTCAGCGGGTCGACGACGGTGCGGCTGCCCAGCACCGCCTCGACCGTGATCGGATCGCCGTACTGTGCCTTCGGGTTCAACGAGCCGTGGCGGTGAGCCTTGACCGCGACGTGTGCGAAATCCTCGACCGTCGCGCCCGAGCGGCGCATGCAATCACGCGCGAGATGCGCGTAGATGTCCATGAACACCGAGCGCCCTGCCGAGCCGTTGTCGGCGGCGGATGCGACCGTGGGCGGCTCCTCCTGGTCATAACCGGACGAGAACGCCGCGAAGCTGCGCGCCTTGTCGGGGTGTGAGAGCTTCTCCGCCCCGACCACGATCGCGACATCCACTGAGCCGGCGGCCAGCGCCGTACACGCCATCGAGAAGGCGGTCGAGCCCGAAGCGCAGGCGTTCTCGACGTTCACGATCGGGATCCCCAGCAGCCCGGTGTGGCGCAGCGCTGCCTGGCCGGGCACGCACGCCTGGCCGGTGATCAGCCCTCCGACAGCGTTGGAGAAGAACGCGAACTCGATGTCGTGAGGCTGCGCGCCGGCGTCGGCGAGCGCCTCGCCGACCGCTTGTTCGGTGAGCGAGCGAATCGTTCGATCCGGCTGCTTGCCGAACGGCGTCATGCCCGTCCCCGCGATGTAGATATCCCGCACGCTGACCTCCAGGTCCTTCAGTCGTGGTCTGTTCAGCAAGCCTGAAGGGCCCCACACGACGGCACAATCCGCCTTTCGGCACGAGAGGCCGAGACCTTCGTCGGATAGACACACCATCTGGCGCGCTGGGACCGTTGCCTGACAACCACATCTGTCAGCGAAATCGAGGCGAGAAATGACAGACACGACATCGGCACCGCCCACCACGGCCGTCGGGTACGAGCGGCGCGGCTGCGCTGCCTGGCTACGCCTGCAGCGCCCCGAGAAGATGAACGCGATCGACCCCGACGTGCTCGACGGATTGACGTCCGGCCTGGCCCAGGCCAAGGCCGATGGGGCCCGCGCTGTCGTGATCACCGGCGCCGGCGGTGTGTTCTGTGCCGGTGCCGACCTCAAGCACGCGATGCGCGGGCTCGACGACCTCTGCGGCCTGGAACGGCTGCTCGAGGACGCCGAGGCGTTGATGCGCGCAATCGAGCACCACCCGACACCGGTGATCGCGGCGGTCAACGGCACCGCCATAGCCGGTGGGTTCGAGCTGGTGCTCGCATGCGACATCGTGATCGCCGCACAAGAGGCACTGCTGTCGGACGGTCACGCCAAGTACGGGCTGTTCCCCGGCGGCGGCAGCACCGCGCGCCTGCCCCGGATCGTCGGACCCAGCCGCGCCAAGCACCTGCTGTTCACCGGTCGCACCGCGACGGCGGCCGAGATGCGCGAGCTCGGCGTCGTCACCGAGGTCGTCGCGGGGGAGGAACTCGAGGCCGCGGTCTCCGAACTGTGTGAGCGGATCGCGCGCGGCAGCGCCGCCTCGCTGGCGCGGATGAAGCGCGCCGTCGGTGTGGGGCTTGACCTTCCCCTCGACGAGGCACTCACCCTCGAGCTTGCGGTCGCCAAGGAACACCTGCGTTCCGCAGATGTGGCCGAGGGTCTCGCCGCGTTCGCCGAGGGCCGCTCCCCGCGCTTTTCAACCGCAGTCGAGGACATCTGATGACATCGCACGCCACCACCCGCGAAATCCCCTGCCTCCTCAGCGAGGAGCTCGAACTCTTCCGCGAGAGCGTGCGGTCGTTCGCCAGCACGAAGCTGGCCGACGGCTACCTGGACCGGGCACTCAGCGAGGAGTTCCCATGGGACGTGTATCGCCTGCTTGCCGCGCAGGGGCTGATCGGACTCGAGGTCGGATCCGAGCATGGCGGCCAGGGCGCGGATCACCTCGCGGCAGGGATCGCCTGCGAGGAGGTCGCCCGCTCCGACTTCAACGCCGCCTACATGGTGTTCTCCTCGACGATGACCGCCTCGCTGGTGCAGCGTCACAGCCCGCTGGCGGCTGACCTGCTGCCGGCGCTGCTGCGGGGCGAGCTGAAGTTGTGCCTCGGGCTGACCGAACCGGGCAGCGGATCAGACGCCGCCGCGATGACAACGGTCGCCGAGCGCGTGGCAGGCGGATGGCGCCTACGTGGCGAAAAGACTTCCGTGACAGGGCTTCCGTTCGCGCACAAGGCGATCGTGTTCGCCCGCAGCGACGTCGGCCCGTCGGCGTTCCTCGTCGACCTTGACGACCCGAGCGTCTCCCGGCAGCGGTTCCGCGACCCGGGCCTGCGCCCGGTCGGTCGTGGGTCGGTGGCGTTCGACTCGACGTTCGTGGCGCAGGAGCGCCTGCTCGGCGTTGAGGGTCGTGGCTTCACGATGGTGATGCACGAGTTCGACTACAGCCGCAGCCTTCTCGGTCTGATGGCGATCGCGGTCGCCGAGGCCGCCATCGAGATGACGGTCGCGTACGCGTGCGAGCGCGAGACCTTCGGCAGGCCGATCGCCCGCTACCAGGGAGTCACGTTCCCGATCGCCGAGCACCTCACCCGGCTCGAGGCCGCGCGCTGGCTCTGCTACCGGGCGCTGAGCCTACGTCTGGCGGGTCGGCCGCACACGCGCGAGGCCGCGATGGTCAAGTGGTGGGCCCCGCACGTCGCCTTGCAGGCCATCGAGGAGTGCGTCGTGCTCCACGGCCACGTCGGCTGGTCTGACGAGATGCCGCTCCAATCGATGCGGCGCGACGTCTCCTCACTGCTGATCGGCGACGGCACACCCCAGATCCAGAAGTTGATCATCGCGCGCGAAACGTTCGGGCGGATCGCGTCCGACGATCCGGTGCGCCAAAACGGCCGCGAGGTCGCCGAGTGATCGGGCCATTCGGCGCAGTCACTTCCGCCATTAGTCATATTGCCGCGCCGCACGCCAAGTGCGACCGTGACCACAGATACCCAACCGACGTTCAGACGGAGCCAAGATGACGACCCACACACCGACCACAGCCACATTGACCGAGCTGCTCGACCTCAAGGGTCGCGTCGCGCTCGTCACCGGCGCCGGCCAGGGCGTCGGCGAAGCGGTGGCAAGCATGCTCGCCGGACAGGGCGCCGCTGTGGCGGTCAACGACTTCCACGCCGACCGCGGCGAACGGGTCGCCGCGAAGATCACCGAATGCGGCGGCACCGCCCACGCCGCGACGGCAGACATCTGCGACCCCCAGGCGGTCGCGTCCATGGTCGCCGAGGTCGAGCGCGAACTCGGTCCGATCGACATCCTCATCAACAACGCCGGCAACGCAGGCGCAGTGACAGAGGCGCTGAAACCCTTGCCGAAGTTCTGGGAAAGCACCCCCGAGGAGTGGGAGCCGTGGATCGCCGTCAACTACACCGGCGTGATGGTCGCAACCCACGCCGTGGTCGGTGGCATGGTCGGCCGCGGCTACGGTCGCGTCGTCACCGTCATCTCGGATGCCGGTCGAATCGGCGAACCTGACCTGATCGTCTACTCCGGCGCGAAAGCAGGCGCCGCCGGCTTCATGCGCGGGCTGGCGAAAGCCGTTGCACCCCACGGGGTGACGGCCAACTGCGTCGCACTCGGCGCGGTGCGCACGCCCGCGATCGAGCCCGCGTTACGCGACGAACAGGTCGCACAGCGGCTCGCGCGCGCGTACCCCGTCGGGCGGCTCGGCGAGCCCGCAGACCCCGCGGCGCTGATCACCTTCCTCGCATCCGACGCGGCTGCCTGGATCACCGCCCAGACCTATCCCGTCAACGGCGGCTTCTCGGTCGCCGCCTGATGTCCCTATCGACCACGAGGAGATCCGATGGAACTCAGCGCCATCATCCGCAACGGGGCCCACAAGCACCCCGACCGCACCGCCGTTCGCTGCGGTGACCAGACACAGACACACGGTCAACTACACAGGCGTTCACTCCGGCTGGCGAACACGCTACACGCGCTCGGTGTCGAGCCCGGCGAACGGGTCGCGACGCTGGGAGACAACTGCCTGCAATCCATCGAGCAGATGAGCGGGCTCGCGCTCGGCGGCTACGTGCGCAGCTCGTTGTATACGCACAACGCCGCCGAGTCGAATCTGTATCTGCTCGACCTCGTCGAAGCCTCCGCGCTGATCGTGCAGCGCAGGCATTACGACGCGCTCGCACCCCGCCTCGACGAAGTCGGCTCGCTGCGCCACGTGCTGATCTTCGACGGCGAGGCACCCGACGACGCGATCGGCTACGAAAGCGCGCTCGCGCAGGCCCCGATCGACGACCCGCAGGTGCCGCTCGAACGTGACGACCCGCACATCATCCGCTTCTCTGCCGGCACGACCGGCAAGGCGAAGGGCATCCTGCACACCGTCTCGGGCTGGACAAGCGTCGGTGAGGAGATGATGCTCGCGATGCCGCCCCAGGACGCAAACGACCGGTACCTCGCCGCTGGACCGCTCGCGCACGCGGCCGCGTTGCCGATGTGGGCGACGCTCGCCGCGGGCGGTTCGATCGTCGTGATGACCGCGTTCGACCCCGAGCGGTTCGTGTCGCTCGTCGAGCACGAGCGCTGCACCACCACGCTGCTCGTCCCGACGATGATCCAGATGGTCATCAACCATGCGGGCGTAGCGGAGGCCGACCTGTCCAGCCTGCGCGCGGTGATCTATGGCGCCGCGCCAATCAGCGAGCGCACGCTCACCGACGCCCGGGCGCTGTGGGGAGACGTCCTGTACCAGATGTACGGCCAGAGCGAGGCC
>DATKFF010000630.1:0-2983 GCA_035511595.1 Solirubrobacteraceae bacterium
CACGCCTGGCCGGTCGGGTCGGTGATCGCCTCTGACCACTCGTGGCTCAGGAACGAGGTCTGATCGCCAAACGGCTCGCTCCCGGCCGGGCCGCATCCCTGGAGCATTGCTCCACTCGTGTTGTCCGGCAGCACCGCGTACAGGACATTCGTGCCGTCGGAAAGCAGGGTGTTGTTGTGGTAGGCGCAGAAGACCGTGCCCGAGCACTGCGTGGCGGCGTTGTCGAGGCACTCGGTATCTCCGCTCGGGAACAACACCAGGTAGATCGTCTGCAGGCCGTTGCCGGCTGGGTGGGGCAGGCTGCCGGACTCGATCTGTTTTACGAGCTCGTTCTGGATCTCGGGGTCGGTGAGCGTCGTCCCGCTGTTGGCGGCGCTCGGCGTGATCGTGGACTGCCCGCCGTAGCTCACCACGTTCGCGGCGTTGTGACCCGTGTTGTCCATGTACTGCGCGAGCACGCCGCCGATGTCGCCGGTCGAGCCGCTATTGGCGGCCAGGTACTTGATCAGGCCGGGATCGCCAGTGGTCTCGTCGGTGTAGACCGGGTTGATGTTGTCGCCCCAGTCGACCACGATCCCGGTCATCGAGCGTGAGACCGGTCCCCCGTTGTAATCGACGTTGCCGCTGCTGCGGGTCCCGATGTGCCCGTACGCCATCGCCGACTGCGCGCCCACCAGGAGCGCCAGCCACGTCACGGCAGTCAGCAGAAGCCTCGTGGCCCGGTTCAACAGCTACTTTCTTCGCCGCCTATCTCCTGAGTATCGGCAAATCAGCGTCGACTCTGCATAAGAGTCCGCTTCAGCCGTTGATCAGCTTGTTGACCTGGGCGCGGACGTTGGCCTGATTCGGGATCAACACGTCGGCGCCGTTGTAGGTGCTGCCGGTCTCAGAGAGCAGCGAGGGAGGGGCCGAGCCGCCGATCTCGGAGGCGGCGAACAGCTGCATCAGAGTCAGTGCGCCCATGTCGGTCTGGATCACTTGCGGTGCGTCCCAGGAGGCCCACGGAAGGTGGGTGAACGTGTGGAAGCTCAGCAGCTGCGACTTGATCCCGTTGACGATCTGTTGCTGGGCCGCCTCGCGGTTCAGATCGTTGTACGCAGGGTTGCAGGAGTTCTCCCGCGTGCGCGCGAGCACCAGCGCCTGCTCGCCGGAGAGGTGGTGCGCGCCGGGGTTCAGGTTGAGCGTGAAGCCGCCGTTTGCCGTCCCGCCGGAGATGTTCGAGCAGATCTTGCCGGTGTTGACCGTGACCCCGCCGATGTCGTCGATGAACTTCGGGAAGTTGGCCAGGTCGACGACGACGATGTGATTGATCTGCACGCCGGTGAACTGCTTGATCACCTTCAGCGCGAGCTCCGGCCCGCCGACGGCCCAGGCGGCGTTGATCTTCGACTGGCCAACGCCGGGAATGTTGACAAGCGTGTCCCGCGGGATCGACAGCCGGCGTGAGACCCCGCCGCCGATTCGCCAGAGCATGATCGAGTCGGTCGCCGCGTTGCCTTCCTTGGTGTTTGCGCCGCCCCCCTCCTTGGAGCCGACGCCGGTCGTTGGCCGGTTGTCGAGTCCGAGGACCAGGACGGTGTTCGCCGAGGTCAGCATCGGTCCACCGGAGGTCAGCTGCGAGGTGGCGCCGCTCGGGAGGTCACCGGCGTGCGTCTGCGCGCTGATCACGAACAGCACCAGCGACAGCGCCAGCCACGCGACGATCGCGATCACGAGCCACTTGACCACCCGCAGCGGTGTGATCTTGCCGCGGCCGCGGCCGAATCGAAGCCTTCGGCCCCCACCGGGTCCGCTGCGGCGCGGCGGCTCGGAGCCGCGAATCTCGCTCTCCTCCTCGCCGCGCAGAATCGCGCGCAGACCGCGTGGTCCGGAGCGGTAGACCTTGTATGGGCGTTGTTCGAGGTCGCTCGGCATGTTCCCCATATAGTGCCCGGCATGCCAGGCCGGCGCACCATCGGCGTCGACATGGGCGGATCAAAACTGCTCGCCGGCGCGGTGGATTCGGAGCTATCAGTACATCACCGCGTCCAGCGGACGTTAACGGGACTGGACCAGGCTGGGCTGCTCGACATCGCCGTCGACGCGGTCGAGGAGGCCTGCGCACTCAGTGGCGGCGACGTCGAAGCCGTCGGCTTCGGCATCCCCAGCCTGATCGATCAGCGTACCGGTCGCGCCGTGATCGCGGTCAACCTCCCGCTCAAGGATGTGTTCTTCGCCGAGGTGATGACCGAGCGGCTTGGCCTGCCCGTGTTCGTCGACAACGACGCCAACATGGCGGCGCTCGCCGAGCACCGAGCGGGCGCCGCGCTCGGTTGCGGCGAGGCGGTGATGCTGACGATCGGGACCGGGATCGGGGGAGGCCTGATTCTCGGCGGCGAGCTCTACCGCGGAGGGGTCGGCGCGGCAGCCGAGCTCGGGCACATGGTGATCGAGCTCGACGGGCCGCCGTGCCAGGGCAACTGCCCCAATCACGGCTGCATGGAGGCGATGGCCTCGGGCACCGCGCTCGCCCGTGAGGCAGCCCGGATCGCAGGCGAGCGCCCCGGCTCGGGGCTCGCGAAGGCGCTGGCCGACGGACGCACGCTCGCGGGCCCGGTGGTCACCGAGCTCGCGTACGACGGCGACGAGGCGGCGATCGCGGTGCTGGAGCTGATCGGCACCCGGCTCGGCGTCGGGATCGCCAGCCTGGTCAACATCTTCAACCCCGAGGTCGTGGTGATCGGCGGCGGGGTGATGGCCGCCGGCGACCTGCTGCTCGATCCCGCCAGGGCGACGGTCGCGGCACGGGCGCTGCCCCCATCACGGGACGAGGTTCGGATCGTGACGGCGCAGTTCGGGGTCGAGGCGGGAATGGTCGGCGCCGCGGCCATGGCATACGACGCGATTGCCGCCGCCCGCCTGTGACCGGCCGGCTGATCGTCTGCCCGACGCCGATCGGCAACCTCGAGGACATCACGCTGCGCGTGCTCGCGGCGCTCCGCGA
>DATKFF010000631.1:0-5558 GCA_035511595.1 Solirubrobacteraceae bacterium
GCCCTTCCAGAGCCCGTCGCCGGCGAGGTTCGTGACCACCTCGCCGACTCTGCCAGCGAACGCGCCTGGGCCCGGGTCGTGGCCTCCGAGCTCCAGGGGCTGGCGCGCGAGCCGCTCCCCGAGATTCCCACCGAGGCACGACCGCCCGCCGGCGTGGCGACGCCGGCCGCCGCGAGTGCGGCGCCGGCGGCCGTCGAGGAGCCCGAGCCCGCGCCGCCCCGGCGCCAGCCACGGGGCGAGCGCGCCGATCGGCCAAGCTCACGGCGCGGCGGCGCGCTGCTGCTCGGTGCTGGCGCCGTCGTCGTCGTCGCGGTCGTGCTCGTCCTCGTGCTCACCGGCGGCAGCAGCAGCAGCCCGAAGCATCACGTGACCGCCGCGGCGAGCGGCACGACGGCCGCCCAGGGGGCCACGGGCACGACCGGCTCGACCCAGGTCGTCGCCCAGATCAACCTGAAGCCGCCCACCGGCGGCACCAAGCCGCTGGGGCTCGCCGAGGTCCTGAAGGTCCAGGGCAAGACGGGGATCGCGATCGTCGCGCAGGGCCTTGCGGCCAACAGCAAGCGTCCGCCGAACGCCTACGCGGTCTGGCTCTACAACTCGCCCGGTGACAGCCACATCCTCGGCTTCGTCAATCCCGCGGTCGGTTCGAACGGGCAGCTGCGGACGGCGGGAGCGCTTCCCACCAACGCCCATCACTACCAGAAGCTGCTGGTCACGCTCGAGACGGTGTCGACGCCGAAGACCCCCGGCCAGATCGTCCTCGAGGGCACCCTCACCGGGGTGTGACGATCTCATCGAGGCCCCTGAGGGCTTCGTCGAGCCGGGCCCGCGTCGCCCGCGCCAGCAGGAAGCCCCCGGTCCGCGAGTAGCCGCGCAGCCGCTGGCTGAGCGCGATCGTGACCCGCGTCGCCCCCGCAGCCGGGCCGTCCGGGCCGGGTGCCCGCTCCACCAGCACCTCGGTGATCGCCTCGCCGAGCACGCGCTCGAACGGGGTGCCGACGATGTCCTGCTCCCAGACGCGCCGCCCCGGAGGGTCCCCTCCCGGCCCGGGGGGATAGGACTCGAGCAGGTGGAAGTCCATTCGCACCGGCCTTCCCTTCTTGGTCGTGAACACCTGCGTCCAGCGGTCGTCCTCGACGCCTTCCATCCGCTTGACGTCCGGCCACCAGCGAGGCATGTGGTGGGGATCGGCGATCACCTCCCAAACCTGCTCGGGTGGCGCCGACAGCTTGCGGGACCGTTGCGCGGTCGGCATCAGGACGGGTAGTCGATCAGCGCCAGCACGGGCCGCGGTGCGAGCCGCTGACGGCCACCCAGGAAGCTCAGCTCGATCAGGAACGCGCACCCGGCGACGTCGGCTCCGAGCCCCTCGACGAGTTCGCACAGGGCCCCGGCGGTGCCCCCGGTTGCGAGCAGGTCGTCGTGCACGAGCACCCGCGCGCCGCCGGCGAGCGCGTCCGCGTGCACCTCCAGCACGTCGATCCCGTACTCGAGCGTGTACTCGGCGCTGACGGTCTCGTGCGGCAGCCTCCCCGGGCGCCGAGCGGGCACGAAGCCCGCGCCCAGCTCCCGCGCGAGCGCGCCGCCGAGGATGAATCCGCGCGCCTCCGCGGCGACGACGTAGTCGATCCCCAGCGGCTCGGCGAGCCGCGCCAACCCGACGACCGCGTCATCCAGGGCGCGCGGATCGAGCAGCAGCGGCGTGACGTCCTTGAAGATGATCCCCGGCCGGGGGAAGTCCGGGATATCGCGGATGAACGCGCGCAGGTCCACGGCGCCGATCGCCCGGGTCAGGTCGCGATCTTGCGCAGGTCGCGAATCAGCAGCAGGTGCTTCAGGTGGGTGGTTACCGAGGCGAGGTTCTCGAGCGCCTCGATCGCCTCCTTGCGGCGCTCGGGATTTCGTGACCTGAGCGCCGGAGCGAGGATGCTCTGCAACAGCTGAGCCTCGCGATCGGCGGAGCTCCGGAAGACGCGCAGGTTGCGCCCGCCGACGCCGTAGCGGGCCAGTTCGGAGACCGCCCTGACGATCTCCCGCTCGGTCTCCTCGAAGTAGCGCGTGCTGCCTCGGATCTCCCCCTTGATCACCCCGAACTCGACCAGCTCACGCACGAGCGCCGGCTCCGCGCCGGTCTCCTCGCACACGTCCTCGAGCGAGTACAGGGCACCCGGGTCACGCGTGCTGACCATCGCCCGGCGCAGCGACCGCCCGTCGGGCGGCGCGGCGGCCACGTCACCCTGGGAGCGGCCCGCCGCCAGCTCCTGGCGAATCACGCGCAGCGGCAGGAACTCGTCACGCTGCAGCCGCAGGATCGTGCGAAGCCGCTGGACATCGGACGCGGTGTATAGGCGGTAGCCCCCCTGCGTGCGCCGCGGCGTGAGCAGCTTCTGGTCCTCCAGGTAGCGGATCTTCGAGATCGAGATGTCGGGGAACTCCTGGCTCAGCGCCTTGCAGACGGCGCCGATCGTGACCGCCTTCTGGCGCGGCGGCTCGGTTCCCTGCGGCTCTGGCAGCTCGAGGTTGGTGGCGTCGGTGTCGGAGGTGGCCATCAGCGGCTGAAGAACGCGAGCTTGTACTTGCCGATCTGGAGCTCGTCGCCGTCGATCAGGTGGTGGGACTCGATCCGCCGGCGGTTGACGTAGGTGCCGTTCAGCGAGCCGCAGTCGTCGAGGTAGTAGTCGGACCCGCGCCGCACCAGCAGCGCGTGGTCACGGGAGACGGTCACGTCGTCGAGGAAGATGTCGCTGTCCGGGCGCCGGCCGACGGTCAGGCGCTCGCCCTCCAGCGGAAAGCTCTCGCCCGAGCGCCCGCCCCCGGCGCGGATCACCAGTGCCGCGCCGCGCGCGACCACGTCGCCGAGCTCGACCTCCTCGAGCTCCCCCGTCTCGCCGACCTTGTAGGTGGCGGTGGTGGTCCCAGGCGGCGGCTCTGACTGAGCGAGGAACGCCCCGCACCGCTGGCAGTAGTTGGCGCCTTCATCGTTGCTGAAGCCGCACTCTGGGCAGTGCAGGGCCACCGGAGCCGTTACTCGGGCCCGGTTGCCGGAACGCGGCCGGAGAGGATGTCGGTCAGCTGCTGGACGTCTGCTCCGGTGATCACCAGCTCGCCGCTCTCATCCTTCTTGCGCAGCCGGTTGACGAGCTCCGCCCGGAGGATGTCGATCTTCCCGTGGAGGATCCGCCGCTTGTAGGAGATCTCCATCTCCTCTTCGGTCAGCTGCTTGATCAGCTCCTTCAGCTCCTGGTCGGTCAGCGAACCGAGGTCGGGAAAGGTGTCCATCGATTAGGCCCCCCAGGGGTCGGAAATTGCGAGCGCCGAGTATAACCGGCAATCCTAGAGGGTCAATCTGAGCTTGAGGCTTTGCGACGCGCCAGCTCGCGGGCACCATCCCGCACGTAGAGCACGGTCGCGATCAGCGACAGCGCGAGTCCGACGTACAGCATGATCAGCGCGAGCCAGTGGACTCCCGCGATCGCGAAGAACGGAGCGCCCAAGATCGGCGCAACCCCGAGCCTTCCCGGCCAGTTGATCTTCAGCTCGACCCCACGGCGCAGCCCGTAGCGGCTGAGCGCCAGCACGAACAGCTCCCGCGCGATCACCAGCGCGATCGCCCACCGCGGCAGCAGCGTGAAGCGCCAGCACACGACCATCCCGGAGATCACGAGCAGCCGGTCGATCACCGGATCGAGCAGCGCGCCAAGCCGGCTGTACTGGCCGGTCAGCCGCGCGGCGAATCCGTCGAGATAGTCCGCCCACCCGATCACCGCGTACAGCACCGCCGCGAGCGCGTCGTGGCCGCCGTTGCTCGACAGCGCCACGATCAGGAACACCGGGATCCCGGCCAGCCTCGCGTAGCCGATCGCGTTCGGGACGGTCCAGGGGTGCAGCGGCTGGTCGGAGCGGGTCTGGCGCGGGGGCGGCCCCGAGCGATCGATGCCGAACAGCCTGCGCTTCGACGGCGGACTCAGGGCAGTTCCTGCCAGAGCTGCACGATCGCGCCGGCCGCGCCGTCGACGGGCACCGTGCGGGACTCACGGCCGCGCCTGACCTGAACCTCGACCTCGCCCTCAGCCAGGCTCCGGCGGCCGATCGTGACCCGTGCCGGGCACCCGAGCAGCTCCGCGTCGGCGAACTTCTCGCCGGGTCCGGCGTCGCGGTCGTCGTACAGGGTGTCGAGGCCGACCTGCTGGAGGTCGATGTACAGGCGCTCGGCGAGCTTGCGCTCCTCCCCTCCCTCCTTCCCGAGCACCACCAGCTCGACGTCGAACGGCGCCATCGCACGCGGCCACGCGATCCCGTGCTCGTCGGCGTACTGCTCGACCGCGGCGGCCGCCGCGCGGGCCGGGCCGAACCCGTAGGAGCCCATCCAGATCAGCCGCTCGGTGCCCGACTCGTCGAGGTACTTGGCGCCGAGCGGCTCGGAGTAGCGCGTCCCGAGCTTGAAGATGTTGCCGACCTCGATCGCGGGCTCGATCCGGATCACCGACCCGTTCACCGTGTCGCCCGGCACCACGCTGCGCACGTCGACGGCCTCGTAGTCGAAGTCGCGGCCGGGCTCGACCCCGCGCAGATGGGCGTCGGGCCGGTTGGAACCGGTCACATACCCGCCCGGCGCGACGCCGGCGTCGAGCAGGATCGGGAGGTCGGTGCCGACCGGACCGATGAACCCCGGCGGCCCGAGCCGCTGCGCGATCTCGTCCGTGCGAGCGGGGCGAAAATCCGCCTTCAGCGTGTTGCGCAGCTTGACCTCGTTGACGCGGTGATCGCCGCGCACGATCACGAGCTTCATCGCGTCCTCGTCGACGATCACCGGGAACGCCTTCAAGAGCGCGCCCTCCGGGACCTCGAGCGCGCCCGCAACCGCCTCCACGGTCGTCATCCCGGGGGTCTCTACGAGCTGCGGGGCATCGAGCGGGGCGGGCAGGCTGACCGGCTGCGCTTCCGCGCTGGCGACCTCGACGTTGGCGGCAAAGCCCGCCGCGAGCGCGACCTCGTTCTCGCCCGCGCGGCACGGTGCCATGTACTCGTGGGCGCCGGTGCCGCCCATCATCCCGACGTCGGCCTCGACGCGGTACCACTCGAGGCCGAGGCGATCCATCATCCGGTCGTACGCCCGCACGTGCTTCTGGTAGCTCTCGTCGAGCCCCGCCGCGTCGCGGTCGAAGGTGTAGGAGTCCTTCATGATGAACTCGCGCGTCCGCAGGACCCCCGCGCGCGGACGCGCCTCGTCCCGTTCCTTGATCTGGAAGTGGTAGAGGATCAGCGGCAGGTCCCGGTAGGAGCGCACCGCGGACGCGACGTGCAGCGTCACGATCTCCTCGTGGGTCAGCGCGAGCACCAGGTCGGCGCCGCGGCGGTCCTTCAGCTTGAACAGCTCGTCGATGGCGTAACGGCCGGTTCGCCGCCACGGATCCGCGGGTTGCAGAACCGGCATCAGCATCTCCTGGCCGCCGATCGCGTTCATCTCCTCACGCACGATCTCCACGATCTTCTGGTGGACCCGCCAGCCGGCCGGAAGCCACGACCACAGCCCGGCGCCGACCTGCCGGATCAGCCCG
>DATKFF010000632.1:0-2248 GCA_035511595.1 Solirubrobacteraceae bacterium
GGACTACAGCATGCAGTTCGACTCGTATGCCGAGGTCCCGCCCAGCATTGCCAAGGAGATCATTGCCAAGGCACGCGGCGAGTAGTCAGAAGTAACGACGACACGAATCAAGCAGCGCGCGTCAGCGCCTGGCCCCGCCGCCGGCGGGGAAACGATCGCAACGAGGAGACACCAGTGGCGAAGGCGAAGTTCGAGCGGACCAAGCCGCACGTCAACATCGGCACCATCGGTCATATCGACCACGGTAAGACGACCCTGACCGCGGCGATCACCCGGGTGCTGCATGACAAGTATCCCGACATCAATCCCTTCACGCCGTTCGACCAGATCGACAACGCCAAGGAGGAGAAGGAGCGCGGCATCACGATCTCCATCTCCCACGTCGAGTACCAGACCGACAAGCGCCACTACGCGCACGTCGACTGCCCGGGTCACGCTGACTACATCAAGAACATGATCACCGGTGCCGCCCAGATGGACGGCGCGATCCTGGTGGTCGCCGCGACCGACGGCCCGATGCCGCAGACCCGCGAGCACGTGCTGCTCGCCCGCCAGGTCGGCGTGCCGTACATCGTCGTCGCGCTGAACAAGGCCGACATGGTGGACGACGAGGAGATCCTGGAGCTGGTCGAGCTCGAGGTCCGCGAGCTGCTCACCACCTACGAGTTCCCCGGCGACGACGTCCCGGTGATCCGCGTCTCGGCGCTGAAGGCGCTCGAGGGCGACGCCGAGTGGGGCGAGAAGGTCGTCGAGCTCATGGGCGCCTGCGACGACAACATCCCGGAGCCGGTCCGCGAGACCGAGAAGCCGTTCCTGATGCCGGTCGAGGACGTGTTCTCGATCACCGGCCGCGGCACCGTGGTAACCGGCCGGATCGAGCGCGGCGTGATCCACACCGGTGAGGAAGTCGAGATCATCGGCATCAAGGAGAAGTCGTCCAAGACCACGGTCACCGGCGTCGAGATGTTCCACAAGATCCTCGACGAGGGCCAGGCGGGCGACAACGCGGGCCTGCTCCTGCGCGGCACCAAGCGCGAGGACGTGGAGCGCGGCCAGGTCGTCATCAAGCCGGGCACCAACACCCCGCACACCGAGTTCGAGGCCCAGGTCTACATCCTGTCCAAGGACGAGGGCGGACGGCACACGCCGTTCTTCAACAACTACCGGCCGCAGTTCTACTTCCGTACCACGGACGTGACCGGGGTCGTGAGCCTGCCTGAGGGCACCGAGATGGTGCTGCCGGGCGACAACACCGAGATGAAGGTCGACCTGATCCAGCCGATCGCCATGGAGGAGGGCCTGCGCTTCGCTATTCGCGAGGGCGGCCGGACCGTGGGCGCGGGCCGGGTTACCAAGATCATCAAGTAGCTGGAGTTCTGGGGGCCAGGATCGCCTGGCCCCCAGCTTCAGTGAGTAATGAGACCAGCCAGGTCCGGCCAGTCAGGCCGGGTGGCCGGTCGGGCACGGCTTAAGAGAAGAGAGCAGCGGGGCCGGTCGCCCTGCATCAGGTAGCGGCAGGCCCCGGGTTTTCCGGGCAACGGAGCGTAAGGACAGCAAAGCCCATGGCGGGACAGAAGATCCGCATTCGGCTCAAGGCCTATGACCACGAGGTCATCGACAACTCGGCCCGGAAGATCGTCGACACGGTTTCGCGGACCGGGGCGAAGGTCGCCGGCCCGGTGCCTTTGCCGACGGAGAAGAACGTGTACTGCGTGATCCGCTCGCCGCACAAGTACAAGGACTCGCGGGAGCACTTCGAGATGCGCACGCACAAGCGGCTCATCGACATCATCGACCCGACGCCGAAGACCGTTGACTCGCTGATGCGGCTCGACCTGCCCGCGGGCGTCGACATCGAGATCAAGCTGTAGAGGGACGCACCGAGATGACCAAGCAGATCAAGGGGGTCCTGGGCACCAAGCTCGGCATGACCCAGGTCTTCGACGATGGCGGGAGGATCGTGCCCGTCACCGTGGTCGCAGCCGGACCCTGCGTCGTCACCGCGGTGCGGACGCCAGACGCTGACGGCTATGCCGCCGTGCAGCTTGGCTACGGCGAGATCGACCCGCGGCGGGTGAACAAGCCGCGCGCCGGTCATTTCGCCAAGGCCGGCGTGACGCCGCGGCGGTACCTGGTCGAGCTGCGCACCGACGACGCCGCCGAGTACACCCTCGGCCAGGAGGTCACGGCGCAGACGTTCGAGGCCGGCCAGCTCGTCGACGTCACCGCCACGAGCAAGGGCAAGGGC
>DATKFF010000633.1:0-2869 GCA_035511595.1 Solirubrobacteraceae bacterium
CCGAAACGGTCGCCTGGGAGCGCTGGGAGGGGACGATCGAGTACACGTTCATGGCGCCGTTGGCGCGGGTCGTACACCTGGGCGGCATGGGGCTGTTCGCGGTGCTCTACGGGGTGCTGCGGACCGCGCTGCTGTTCCTGGTCGTGGCGCTCTTCTTCGGGCTGCACTTCCACCACGCCGACTTCGCGGCCGCGCTCGTGCTGCTCGCGGTGGCGTCGTTCTCGTTCGTCGGGGTCGGGATGGTGACCGCCGTGCTGCCGCTGATCTCCCCGGAGAAAGGCGCCCAGTTCGGCTTTATTGCGCAGGGTCTGCTGCTCGTGGTTTCGGGCGTCTACTACCCGGTGGCGGTGCTTCCGCACTGGATGCGCTGGCTGTCGACGATCTCGCCGGCCACCTACGCACTGCGCGGGATCCGCGCGGCCGTGCTCGACGGCGCCGGGCTCGGCTCGCTGTGGGGGGACGTGTGGCCGCTACTGGTGTTGGGGGTGGTCGCGATCCCGCTCGGCCTGGCGGCGTTCCGGGCCGGCGAGCGCTACGCGAAGCGGCACGGGAAGCTCAAGCGCTCGGGCTAGACGCGAGGTCCGTGCTCGGCACGAGCGCAGGTTACGCTTGCCGGGTCGACGACTGGAGGACCGTGCAGGCAGCTGAGCCGCAAGCCATTCTGACTCCGCTCACCGAGGCGGCGATCTTCCTCGTGCTGACGGTCGAGCGGGGCTCCGAGGACGAGCTCCGCGACGTGCTCGCCGACGTGTCCGGGCTCAAGCGATCGGTCGGCTTCCGGATTCCCGAGGGTGCGCTCACCTGCGTCACCGGGATCGGCTCGGAGCTGTGGGACCGGCTGTTCGGTTCGCCGCGACCGGCGGAGCTGCATCCGTTCCCGGGCTTCTCCGGCGATCGTCACACCGCTCCGGCGACGCCCGGCGACCTGCTGTTCCATATCCGGGCCCACCACTTCGACCTGTGCTTCGAGCTCGCCCAACGCCTGACGGAACGCCTACGCGGCCACGCAAGCGTGGTCGACGAGGTCCACGGGTTCAGGTCCTTCGACGAGCGCGACCTGCTCGGCTTCGTCGACGGGACCGAGAACCCCGAGGGTGACGCTGCGCACGATGCCGTCGTAATCGGCGACGAGGACCAGGGATTCGCCGGCGGCAGCTACGTCGTGGTGCAGAAGTACCTGCACGACCTCGGCGCCTGGGACGCGCTCTCGGTCGAGCAGCAGGAGCGCGCGATTGGGCGCACGAAGCTGAGCGACATCGAGTTCGCCGACGAGGACAAGCCGCCCAACTCGCATCTGGCGCTCAACACGATCATCGACCCGGACGGCACCCAGCACCAGATCATGCGCTTCAACATGCCGTTCGGCGAGGTCGGCAGGCGGGAGTTCGGGACCTACTTCATCGGCTATGGCCGGAACCCCGACGTGGTCGAGCAGATGCTCTCGAACATGTTCGCCGGCAAGCCGCCCGGCACCTACGACCGGATCCTCGACTTCTCAACGGCGGTCACGGGCAACCTGTTCTTCGTCCCCGGCGCGGAGTTCCTCGACGACCCGCCTGACTTCTCGCCCGCCCATGCGGCCGAGGCCGCGGACACGGGCGGTCCCGAGAGCGAACCGTCGCCTCAAGATGGGTCGCTCGGGATCGGCAGCCTGAGGGAAGCTTCGGACTAGCCCGCCTCCCTAGACGGTCGGCTCAGGCGGGTGCGCTGGGGTCAGTCCCCGCGGCCTCTTCAGGGTCGGATGGGTCGTCGTCCGCACCACCTTCGAGACCCTGGGACGGGTCCTCGAGTGCGGTCCCTCCCCGCTCGGTCCCCTGCGACGGGTCCTCGTCCGCGTCCTCTGGAGCCATACCAGCGGCGGACGGATCCTCGTCGGCGCCCATCCCGCCCTGCATGGGGTCCTCGCTGAATGACATCTGAGACTCCTCTCTGTCCTCGAAACCGCCTCGCGTGAGACGCCCGCGAGAGCGGCACCGCCTGCGTTTGGTTTAGCACCGTGGGGCGGGCTTGGCAATAGGCCCGTCCGGCAGGCTTTAGGCTCGAACGGTGCCGAGCGGGCCGCCGCCGCGAGTGACCGAGGAAGGACTCTCCGACCTGCTGCTGGTCGCGCTGGCGTTCGGCGCTGGCGCCGTCGACGCGATCAGCTACCTCGGACTCGGGAGGGTGTTCACCGCCAACATGACGGGGAACATCGTGCTGCTGGGTGTCGAGATCGGTCGAGCATCTGGGGCCACGGTGCTGCGCTCGGCGATCTCGCTGGTTGCCTTTATCGCCGGGGTTCTGGCGGCGACGCTGATCGCCGGACAGCCGGAGCGCAACCGATTATGGCCGGGCGGGGTGAAGTTGACGCTTGCCTTCGAGGCCGCCACGCAAGCCGCCCTGCTCATCGGATGGCTGGCGTCCTCGGCACACCCGGCGACAACGCTCGAGGCAATCCTCGTCGGCGCCTCGGCGCTTGCGATGGGCCTACAGAGCGGGGCCGTTCGGGCGCTCGGCGTGGCGGGGATCTCGACCACGTACGTGACCGGGACGCTGACGGGTCTGATCGGCGGGGTGGCGACAGGTAAGGGCTCACGGCGCGACTGGGCGCGCCGCGGGTCGGTCGTCGCCGCGGTCCTGGTGGGCGCGGCCTGCGCGGCGGTGCTCGTGTTCGACGCCCGCCGCGCCGCGCCGGCGCTGCCGCTGGCCGTCACGGTGCTGGTGCTCGGGGCGGCCGCGTACGTGCTGCCACGCGCCGCGGCCGGCGCTCCGGCCCAGTGACCTCGCCGGGTCTCAGCCGGCCGTCAGGCTCGTGCCGACAATCCGCCCGGCCTGCTTGACGAACTCACCACCTACCAGCGGCGGCTGGCGATGCCCACGGACCGCGAAG
>DATKFF010000634.1:0-4633 GCA_035511595.1 Solirubrobacteraceae bacterium
CGGCGATCATCATGCCATGGGCACTCCCGTTGGATTGCGGCTCGACGCGCTGCTCGGTGACCAGGTCGACGCTGCCGTGCGTGCCAAGCACCGGCGGCGGCTTCATCGCCTTGGATGGGATGTGGCGCTGGACCCGCCGGCGTCTGAGCGCTGGGCGCATGCGGGGACACCGCCGCGTGACGGGTGCAAGCTCGAGGTTCTGATCGACGGGGCGGACGCGCTTCCGGCGATGGCCCGCGCGATGAGCAAAGCGCGTGAGTCCATCCACATGACCGGCTGGAGCTTGATGGCGGGCTTCGAGCTCGTACGAGGAGAGGAGCCCGTCGTGCTCGGGCGCTTGCTCGCGGAGCTGGCCGAGCATCTGAGCGTGCGGGTGCTCGTCTGGGCGGGAGCGCCGATCCCCGCCTTTCACCCCAACCGCGCCGAGGTCCGCCAGGAGGTCGAGAACCTCGTTCGAGAGACGCGGATCCGTTGCGAGCGCGACCCGCGCGAGCATCCCTTCCACTGCCATCACGAGAAGACGATCGTGATCGACGGCGAGCTCGCGTTCGTGGGAGGCATCGACCTGACGAGCTCCGCCGGGGACCGCTTCGATTCCTCGACGCACCCGAGCCGACGGCGCCTCGGCTGGCACGACGTCGCGACCTCGCTGCGTGGACCGGCCGTGGCCGACGTCAATCAGCACTTCGCGCTGCGCTGGGAGGAGCTCACCGGCGAGACGCTGCCACTCCCCCCACCACCGGCCCCGGCCGGCGACCAGACCGTGCAGGTGGTCCGCACGGTCGCGGACGGCATGTACAGACGCCTCCCACGCGGCGAGTTCAGCGTCCTTGAGAGCTACCGCCGGGCGTTGCGATCGGCCGAGCGGCTGATCTACCTGGAGAACCAGTTCCTGTGGTCGCCGGAGATCGTCCCGATCCTCGCCGACAAGCTGCGGCAGCCACCGTCGCCCGACTTCCGGCTCGTGCTGGTGCTGCCTGCGAAGCCCAACAACGGCAAGGACGACACGCTTGGGCAGCTGGCGGCGCTCGTCGATGCCGACGATGGCGCCGGCCGTCTGCTCGCAACGACGATCCGCTCGCTGTCCGAGAGCCGCGACGACCCGCTGTATGTCCACGCGAAGGTCGGGATCGTGGACGACCGCTGGCTGACGATCGGATCAGCGAACCTCAACGACCACTCGCTGTTCAACGACACCGAGATGAACGTCGTAACCGACAACGTTGATCTCGTCCGTGAGACCCGGGTGCGCCTCTGGGCCGAGCACCTGCAGCTCGACCATTCGGCCGTCGCAGACGCTGAGCCCACCCGGCTCGTCGACGAGCGCTGGCGGCCGATCGCCGAGGAGCAGCTCGCGCGCCGGGACGCCGGCCAGCCACCCACCCACCGGCTGCTGCTGCTCCCTGGAGTCTCGCGGCGTTCCGGACGGCTGCTCGGACCCCTTCAGGGTCTCATCGACGACGGCTGAGCCTTACGATCTGACCCGTGAGCACCGCGGGCATCAAGCCGCTCGAGCAGCCGCACGTCCGACGCGCCGTTCCCAAGGCAGTCCGCTCGGGACCGCCGCCACTTCACGGCGGCCCGCTGACGTTCCTGCGCTTCGCCAAGCGCAACCGGATGCTGACGCTCGGCTACGCGCGGTTGATCGTGCGCTGGGTGTGGCTCAAGCTGCGCTGGCGGGGGCGGCTGCGGACCGACGGCCTGTGCTTCGTGTGCCCGGGCGTGAAGTTCGAGATCGGTCCCAACGCGACGGTCACGCTCGGGCGCTGGTCGTGGATCGGCCATCGCTGCAAGATCCGCGCGCACGAGGGCGAGGTGTCGGTCGGCGCCAAGTCGGTGCTCGGTCAGGAGTGCACGATCTCCGCCTTCCAGCACGTCGCGATCGGTCGCGAGTGCATCATCGCCGACCGGGTGATGATGATCGACTTCGACCACGGGATGGTGGAGGTGGAGCGCCCGATCCGCGCTCAGGGGATCTATAAGCGCAACGTCGACGTCGGCCACAACGTCTGGATCGGCTACGCCGCGTGCGTGCTGCGCGGCGTTCAGGTTGGCCACAACTGCGTGATCGGGACCAACTCGGTGGTCACCACCGACGTCCCCGAGAACGCGGTCGTCGGCGGCGTACCCGCGCGGCTGATCAGGATGCGCGAGGCGCCGCGGACGTTCCGCTGGGAGTGACCTGCGTGAGCGCGCGGCTGGTGGGCATCAACCACATCGCGCTCGAGGTCGGCGACGTCGAGCAGGCGCTCGACTGGTACGGACGCTTCTTCGAGTTCAAGCTGCGCGGGCGCCATGGCGCGAGGATGGCGTTCATCGACATGGGCGACCAGTTCATCGCCCTGTCCGCCGGACGCACCCAGCCACCCGACGAGTCGAGGCACTTCGGACTGGTCGTCGACGACAAGGAGGCGGCGCGAGCGGCGCTGCTCGACGGAGGCGTGCCCGTCAGGCAGTCGGGCAGCCTCGACTTCGAGGACCCATGGGGCAATCACATCCAGGTCGTCGACTACCGGGAGATCCAGTTCACGAAGGCGCCCGCCATCGCGCGAGCGATGGGGATCGACGGGCTCCGTAAAAGCGACGCGGCGCAGCGCGAGCTGCGCGAGCGAGGGCTCGATCGCTAGCTCTCATCCCATCCAGCCGGCGAGCTCGGGGGCGAGGTTGCGCAGCTCTGGCGTCATCGATCCGTCGGGGAACGCCCGGTCAAACGCCGCCGCGTGGCCCTGGGCGCGCTGACGCGGGTAATCGCCTGCCAGCGCGTACGTAGCGAGGAACGCCCAGTCGCTCGCCTGGAGCGCCAGCAGCTCGCGGAGCGCCCGGTCGCCGGGTCGGCGCCCGAGCGCGACCGCCCGCAGCTCCGCAGCGCGCGCGGACCACGCAAGATCTCCGACGGCCGGGGCGCTCCACGTACGGAGATCGCCCGCCTCGCCCCAGCTCGTGACGCCCAGCTCGGCCGGAGCAGGCACGGGCTCATGCCGCTCGATCGCGTCGTCGAGCGTGGTCAGCTCGACCCCCTGCCGCGCCGCCTCGTCGACGACCGCCGCAAGCCAGCGGACGCCCTCGTACCACCAGTGCCCAAGCAGTTCGGTGTCCAGGGCGCAGACGCATACGCCGCCGTCCCGGATGCGCTCACGGACTCGGGCGACGAAGTCTTGCGCGTCGGCCGCCGCCAGCGCGCCTGCCGCCGCATGGTCGTACGGCTGGCGATCGTTACGCCAGACGCGGTGGTCGTGGGCCGTCCGGCTGTGATAGTCCCGATAGGCGCCCGCCGCGGGGTAGCCGCGGTCGCTCCACACCAAGGCCATCGCCTCGCGATCGACCGGCCACAGCACCGGGCCCGCCTCGGTCACGAGCGGCCGCAGGTGCCGCGCGTCGCCCGGCCCGAACAGGCCCGTCAGCTCGACGCAGGTCGAGCGCACGCCGGCCTCCTCTAGCACCTCGTCGAGCGACGGCGCGTAGCTACACTCCGGGAGCCAGAAGCCTCCCTCCCATTCGCCGAAGCGGCGGCGGTGCGACGCGACGCCGGTCTGGACCTGCAGCGCGATACCGGTGTCGGTGGCGAGCATCGGGAGGACGGCGTGCGTGGCGGACGAGGTCCAGCTCGCATGCGACCCGAGCTCGCCGAGCAGTCCGCCCGGCAGCTCGCGCAGGCGATGCGCGGCCGAGGCATACTCGGCCGCCGAGCGCTCGAGCTCGACGGCGAGGGCTTCCTGGCCCCCGCCGCGGAACGTCTCGATGTCGAGCCGATGCGATTCGGGCCTCAACTCCTCCAGGAACTGGACGCAGCGCTCGATCACGCCGGGTGCCTCGAGCTGGTCGCACAGCACCGGCGTCAGCGACAGCGTGATCGGCGCCCGGCCGAGGACGTCGAGCAACGGCACGTACGAGGTCGCGATCGCCTCCCACAGCCACTCCTCGCCGAACGGCCACGTCCCGAACCCCTCCACGTAAGGCATGTGCGTGTGCAGGACGATCGCCAGCTGGCCACGAGGCTTCACCGGTGGGACGGTATCCGGGACCAGACCGAGCTGCTCGAGTGCGCGTTGATCACGCGACCGCGTTCACGTCCCTGACACATCTGCTGACGTGTGGTTACGATGGGCCCCATAAGCGCGGGCCGGCGCGAGGGTTGTCCGAGAGGGAGAAGAGATGAAGCGACTTCACGCATCCGTTGTGCTGGCGATCTGCGGGCTGGCGGCGTTCGCCGTGCTGACCGCGCCGGCGATCGCCAGGAAGCCGGCCAAGAATCCAAAGCCGGCGAACACCGGTACGCCGATCAAGGGCGCGCCGGTCGTCCCGGGAAGCCGATACCTGGCGCTCGGTGATTCGGTGACGTTCGGATATGAAGAGTCAAGCGTGGTTCCGGCGCCGAACTACAAGGACGCCGCGAGCTTCGCGAACTACCCGCAGGTCCTCGGCCAGGAGTACCACCTGAACGTGGCCAACGCCTCGTGCCCGGGCGAGACGTCGTCGAGCTTGATCAATACCGCGGCTCCGAGCAACGGCTGCGAGAACAATCCGGCTCACTCAAGCTCCAACTATCGGACGCTCTTCCCGCTGCATGTGAGCTACTCGGGCTCGCAGTTGGCGTACGCGCTGTCGTATCTGCATGGCCACGGCAACGTCCGCC
>DATKFF010000635.1:0-2910 GCA_035511595.1 Solirubrobacteraceae bacterium
GCCAGTCCTCCAAAAGGGCGTCCAGGCAGTCGCCCGGCATCCCTCGATCCCAGCCTGACCCGAGGTGAGTGGACTTCCGGTAGCCATCTAGGCGGCGACTGAGCTCGCGCAGCGCGTCGGCGTCCAATCGACCGCGTTCCTCAACGACTCGCACGCTCCCGCGATCGTTCACGCGAGTCATCCTGTCACGCGCCTGCCCGCCGTGAAGGTAGAAGATGGCGCTGGCGTGGTCCGCGCGCGCGATCTCGACATTGACGGCGGGGATCCCGTCGAGGGTCCCGGACGATGTCGACACGTCGGCGGGGACCGGGATCGCGGCCATCATCTCCTCGAAACGAGTAAGCGAGCGTATGCCACGTCCGGACGGAGCGTGTTTGCACTCTTGTGCGCAGACGAAGAATCGGGCCGCTCATATAAGCCCGGGAAACGGCTCTACAAAGCCAGGTTGAGGGAAGCCGGAGACCGGATTCGAACCGGTGACCCCCTGTTTACAAGACAGGCGCTCTACCAGCTGAGCTACTCCGGCGGGGGAGTCACCAGTCTACGGTCCTCAAGTTCCGACCCTTGCGAGCTCGCAGGCCGGTCGGCCGGTCGACGGCCGCGACCTGGGCGGCCGTCGATCGGCGCCGAGCCCGGGACCTCGAAGGGGGTTCCCCCGGGCGGGGCGTTGCTTCCCTCGGCGGGCCGTCGTCGAGGCCGGAGCCCGGCTTCGGGGCCCGCGCTACGCTTGGCGCGTGGAGGTGTTCGGTGGCGGCGGAACCAGCTGTGACGGGGCGATGGGGCTCAAACGTGAGCGTCGCGACGGCGCGACCTTGACGCGCGCCATGCCCCGCTCCAGACTATGGCCCAGATGAACTACAACGGGGGGAGCATCATCGACCCGGATGACCCGGGTTGGCGCGGGTCTCCGCGCCGGAGCGGCGCGCGACGGCCTCGGAACCCGCTGAGCCCGGAAACGCTGTGGCGCGTCTCGCACGCGCTCGACCGGCGCTTCCACCGGGTCGCGATGCTGATTCAGAAACTGAACACGATCCTGTACCACAACTCGCTTCCGCCGAGTGCCTACGGCTCCGGCGTGCGCTTCGGCCACTGCGGCTTCGGAACCGTCGTGCATCCGAACGTGAGGTTCGGCGAGGAAGTCAAAATCTGGCACAACGTCACGATCTCGGTCCACGCGACCTACCGGTCACGCAACGCGATCGTGATCGAGGACGGAGTTCGCATCGGGGCGAACAGCGTCGTGATCGCCCCGCGCGGGCGAACGATCCGCATCGGCCACCACGCGCGCATCGGAGCGGGCGCGCTGGTCGTGAGCGACGTACCACCCGAAGCCACGGTCGTGGCGACTCCCTCCGAGCACCGGCTGCCGGGCCTGGGCGAACCGGATCCCGAGCTGACGAGCCTCGACTGATCTCTCGAATGAGGCCTGAGGCCTCGCGCGAGAGCTCGGCGGCGATACGGCGGCGATGGTGCACGGAACTGGGGCGCCCGCCGCAGGCGCAACGTGCCCGCAATGCGCGGTGATCGTCGCTACCCGTTATCCTTTTGTTCACAGGAGGTAGTGAATGGACGTGCGGACGCAGGCGGGGGCTCAGTCGGTTCGTAGGCCAACCGCCACGGCGAAGCAGCCCACAGTAGTTCTGATCGACGACCAGGATCTGACGCGCGGCGTCATGCGCCAGACCCTCACGGCCGTCGGCATGCAGGTCATCGGCGAGGGCAAGACCCTCCCGGTCGGACTGAAGGCGGTCCGCGACCTCGAACCGACGGTCGTCGTGATGGACGTCGTGTTCGGTGGAGTCGCCCATGTCGACGCCGTCGAGCGCGTCATGCGGCTTGCCCCCTCGGCGCGCGTCGTCGTGCTCACCTCCAGCGCCCACCACGAGTTGTTCTTCCGGGCTATCTCCGCGGGCGCGCGTGGCTACCTGCTGAAGAACGCACCCCGCGAGACGATTGCACGGGCGATCCGCGCGTGCGCCTGCGGCGAGTGCGTGATCTCGCCGGAGTTGCTCAGGGGCCTGGCCGAGCGCGCCCGCCGGGCAAGGGTGCTCGCCGCCGGCAACGGCGCGCAGGGCGCCGAGGCGGTCCGCACGACACTCACCAAACGAGAGCTCGAGATCTTCCGGCGGCTGCCCACAGGGGAGACCAACCGCGAGATCGGCGCCGTCTTCTCGCTAAGCGAGAACACGGTGAAGAACCACGTCGCCAGCATTCTCACCAAGCTCCACCTGGACAACCGCATCCAGGCCGCCGTGCACGCGGTGCGCAACGGTTTCTCGCTCGTGCTGGCCGCGCTCGCTCTCCGTGCCGTCGCCGGGGAACCGGAAGTCCTCAGCGTGTTCTCCTCGCTGCTCTCCTAGCAACAGCGGCCCCCGTCAGACCCTGCGGCCGTCTCGGGCGAGGCTGTGGCGGACCCCCGCCGGCGATCGCGCCACGGTGCCAGAGACCCAGATTCGCGGCCGGATGCCGTCACACGGCCGTTGGCGCGGCTGGCGCCGGACTCTTCGCAAAGAACTGACGGCCCCCAAGCCTGTAACGGGCCGTTCCGCGACGGTGTATCTCCGGATGTGGAAGGACAGTTGCACCGCGATCTGCGGCAGGCGTCTCCGGATGGAGGCCACAGCGCGGGACAGCCTGCGCCGGACCTCGAAGCGTTTCGGGAGCGCTCCCTGCAGAAGGGCGTCAACCCGGTCGTCTACCGGGTCATCCGCTCGCTCTTCGTCCCGTTCTTCCTCGTGTACTTCCGCATGCAGCGGGTCGGGCGCGAGCACCTCCCCCGCAGCGGCCCGCTGCTGCTCGCCTCCAACCACCGCAGCTTCCTCGACCCGTTTGTGATCGGCTCGCTGCTGCGCCGCCCCGTCTACTACATGGCAAAGCGCGAGCTGTTCGAGAAGCGCTGGCAGGCCTGGG
>DATKFF010000636.1:0-3203 GCA_035511595.1 Solirubrobacteraceae bacterium
CAGCTCAACGACCCCAACCAGATCCACGGGCCCCAGGACTTCTTCAACGCCGCGCACAAGATCGGCTACACGTTCAACTGGTTCTACGCGGATCCCAAGCACATCGCCTACTACAACTCGGGGCTGAACCCGGTGCGAGCCCCACACACCAACCCGCTGTTCCCCACATGGGCCGGCTATTCCTGGCAGGGCTATCACCCGGCGCCGCTGATGAGCCCGGCGAGCCTGACCGAGCGCGACACGGCCGAGAACGCCCACCCGCACGTGATCGACCAGGCCTACCTGACGTCCTGGAACAACAAGCAGGCGCCCGGCTACGGCGACGCCGCCACCGGCCAGGAGTTCTCATCGGTCTACCGCTCGCAGCTGCTGGACAACAACCTCAACCACTACCTCGCCGTCGACCACGGCAAGCTGACGCTGGCCGACGTGATCAACGCGATGGGCAACGCCGGGACCCAGGACCTGCGCGGCGTCGAGGTGCTCCCGTACGCGCTGCGAATCATCGGCCGCCCGCGTGACCCGTCGCTCGCCGCCGCGGTGGCGAAGCTGCGGACGTGGGTGGCGAGCGGCGCGCACCGCATCAACCGCCAGGACCCGAGCGCCTCGGGCAACTACGACCAGACCGACGCTGTCCGGATCATGGACGCCTGGTGGCCGCTGCTGGTCAAGGCCGACCTGCAGCCGGTGCTGGGGCCAAAGCTGCTGGCGGACGTCGAGAACGAGTTCCCGATCAACGACGAGCCCGGCCACGGGACATCCGGCGAGCACCTCGGCTCGAGCTGGGACGTCGGCTTCTACGGGATCGTGCAGAAGGACCTGCGCGGAGCGCTGCGGCTGCGCGTCAGCGGCTCGCTGAACCGCGTGTACTGCGGAAACGGCTCGCTGCAGCGCTGCCGCGCCGCGCTCGAGTCCTCGCTGCGCCAGGCGATCGCCGAGTCCCCGCAGCAGGTCTACCCGGCCGACAAGGTCTGCGCCGCAGGCGACCAGGAGTGCTCTGACTCGATCCAGTTCCGGGCGATTGGGGCGATCACGCAGCCGCTGATCCCATGGATCAACCGGCCGACGTTCCAGCAGGCCGACGAGCTCTTGGGCTACCGACCCGGATAGACCGGATTGCGGTGCCGTGGGCCTCTGACGGCGACCGCGGAATTTATCTCGGCAGCTTTGGAGCGGCGTCTATACTCATCCGCCCACGCAACCCGGACGCCTGCCAATTCCCGCCTATGCAGCGGGTTTTTTCGCGTCCAGACCAGGAAACCGATCTCAGGAACGCTATGCCCAAGGACGTAATTCTCACCCCGGAAGGGCTGGCCAACCTCAAGGCCGAGCTCGACGAGCTGACCACCCGCCGACGCCGCGAGGTGGCGTCGCGAATCAAGGAGGCGCGGGAGTTCGGCGACATCTCCGAGAACGCCGAGTACGACGACGCCAAGAACGAGCAGGCGATGCTCGAGGCGCGAATCGCCTCGCTCGAGGAGAAGCTGCGCTCGGCGACCGTGATCGATGCCTCCGACCTGGGCACCGACATCGTCGGCGTGGGTTCGGTCGTGCACGTCAAGGACGAGGCGGGCAAGTCGGTCAAGTACACGATCGTCGGCTCCGCCGAGGCGAGCCCCGCGGAGATGAAGCTGTCCAACGAGTCCCCGGTCGGCAAGGCGCTGCTCGGCCATAAGCGCGGCGAGGAGATCACGATCTCGACGCCGAAGGGCAAGCGCACACTCAAGATCACCAAGATCGACGTCGCGAAGTAGGCGGCGGTGAGCGACTCCGCCGACTCCCCGTCGGAGGACGTCTTCGCGGTTCGGCGGCGCAAGCTCGAGTCGCTGCGTGACGCCGGGATCGAGCCGTTCCCGTACGAGTTCGAGGGGGTCGAGCCGATCGCCGAGGTCCGCGCCCGGCACGCATCGCTGGAGCCGGGCGAGGAGACCGACGCCCGGCACCGCGTCGCGGGGAGGATCGCCGCGCGCCGCGGGCAGGGCGGAATGGCGTTCCTGGACCTCGTCGATCGCTCCGGGCGGATCCAGCTCCAGGCTCGCCGCGACGACCTCGGGCCCGAGGGGATGGAGCGGCTGCTCGAGCTCGACCTCGGCGACGTGATCGGCGTCGACGGGGTCATCTTCGCGACCCGCCGCGGCGAGCTGACGCTGCGGATCGAGCGCTTCGAGCTGCTGGCCAAGTCGCTGCGTCCGCTGCCCGAGAAGCACCATGGGCTCAAGGACGTGGAGACGCGCTTTCGCCACCGGGAGCTGGACCTGATCGCCAACGAGGAGGTCCGTGACCTGTTCGTCACCCGCGCCCGCGTGATCACGGCGATTCGGCGGTTCCTCGATGCCGAGGGGTTCGTGGAGGTCGAGACGCCGGTGCTGCAGCCGCTGTACGGCGGCGCCGCGGCGCGGCCGTTCACCACCCACCACAACGCGCTTGACCGCACGCTGTACCTGCGGATCGCGACCGAGCTGTACCTCAAGCGGCTGATCGTTGGGGGGCTGGAGCGCGTCTACGAGCTCGGCAAGGACTTCCGCAACGAGGGCGTCGACACGACCCACAATCCGGAGTTCACGATGCTCGAGTGGTACGAGGCGTACGCGGACTACGGGGACATCGCCGGCCGCGCCGAGCGGCTCGTCGCCTACGTCGCCGATGAGATCGGCTATGACGGCCCCCTCGACTTCACGCCGCCATGGCGCCGCGAGACGCTCGCGGGGGCGATCCTCGACCGCACCGGGGTCGACATCCTCAACGCGCGCGACCGCCGCCAGCTCGCCGCGGAGATGGAGTCACGCGGGCTGCCGGTGCCCGAGGGCGAAACCTGGCCGCAGCTGGTCGACGAGCTGCTCTCAAAGCACGTCGAGCCGACGCTGATCGAGCCGACCTTCATCCTCGACTTCCCGATCGAGCTCTCGCCGTTCGCCAAGCGCCACCGCTCCGTGGAGGGTCTGGTGGAGCGGTTCGAGGCGTACGCGGGGGGGATGGAGATCGCCAACGCGTTCTCCGAGCTCAACGACCCCGACGAGCAGCGGGCGCGCTTCGAGGCCCAGCGCGCGGCGGCGCAGGCGGGCGACGTGGAGGCGCAGCCCTTCGACGAGCAGTTCCTCGAGGCGCTCGAGCAGGGAATGCCGCCGACGAGCGGCGTCGGCGTCGGGATCGACCGGGTGATCATGGCGCTGACCGGTCGCCACGCGATCCGCGAGGTCGTGCTG
>DATKFF010000637.1:0-2233 GCA_035511595.1 Solirubrobacteraceae bacterium
GGACGATTTGACCGACCCGGCGCCGGCGTCGGTGTTCAAGCATCTGAACGCGACCACGACACTGTCCCGGTCGATCGCCGAGCAGGGCATCTATCCCGCGGTCGACCCGCTCGACTCGACCTCGACGATCCTCAAGCCGGAGATCCTCGGCGAGGAGCACTTCCGGGTGGCGAATGAGGTGAAGGCGGTGCTTCAGCGCTACCGGGAGCTCCAGGACATCATCGCGATCCTCGGGATCGACGAGCTGTCGGACGAGGACCGGCTCACCGTCAACCGTGCGCGCAAGATCCAGCGGTTCCTGTCGCAGCCGTTCTTCGTCGCCGAGCAGTTCACCGGAACGCCCGGGGTGTACGTGAAGATCGAGGACACGATCCGCGGCTTCGACGAGATCCTCCAGGGCAAGCACGACGACCTCCCCGAACGCGCCTTCTTCCTGAAGGGGACGATCGAGGACGTGGTCAGGGACGCTCGCGGCGGGTCGGACGACGACGCCGGGCAGGCCAAGGACGACGCCGAGGCCGAGCAGGATCACGAGGTGACCGAGGCTTCGGCCGAGACTTCGGCCGAGGCGGAAGACCCCGGCGACGTCGCCTGAGCGAGCGCTCCGATGGCCTACGAGAAGTTCCCGGTCGAGGTCCTGACCCCGGATGGGAAGGTGTTCGACGACGAGGTCGAGCAGGTCTCGACCCGGACCACGGTCGGCTCGATCGGCGTGCTCGCCCACCACGAGCCGGTGCTGGCGATGCTCGACCCCGCCGAGCTGCGGCTCTACAAGACCGAAACCGAGGTCGTGCGGTTTGCGCAGGCCGAGGGCTACATGCAGTTCGCCGAGAACCGGCTGCTGCTGCTGGTCGAGGAAGCGCACCCGCCCGACGAGCTCGACGTCGCGCAGCTGCGCGACCGGCTCCAGGAGGCCGAGCGCAGGCTTCAAGAGTCCGACGAGGATTCCGAAAAGCACCGCACGGCTGAGCGGGATCGGGACCGCTGGCAGCGCTTCCTCGAGATAGCTGAGACCGCTTAGGAGTCTCGGGCGCCGTCCGGAAGCACTCGCGCGCAGCGCAGGTGCTGACGGCCGGCGCGCGAGACTCTGTCTCGTATTCTCGGTAGATGGTTGACGAGCGTGTCCTAGCCGAACGTCTGATCCGCTACGACACGTCCAGGCCCGAGGAGCTGGTCGCGGCCGCAGGATTCGTGCGCGGTTGGCTCGAATCCCGCGATATCGAAGTTCGGAACTTGGAGCATCGAGGGCTGCCGGTGCTGGTCGCCGAGGTCGGGTCAAGCGCGGATCAGGACCCGTGCGTGGTGCTGCACGGCCACCTCGACGTGGTGCCGGGGCATTCGGAGCAGTTCGAGCCCAGGATCGAGGGCGATCGCCTGATCGGCCGCGGCTCGTATGACATGAAGGGCGGGCTGGCGGGAATGATGTGCGCCCTCAAGGACCTCGAGAAGCAGGAGCGCGTCCGCGTGCGGCTGGTATGCGTGCCCGACGAGGAATCCGAGGAGCTCGACGTCCGCTCGACGGACGCGATCGTGCGCGGCGGCTTCGCCGGCGACTTCGCGATCACAGGCGAGCCGACCAACCTGCACATCGGCGTCGAGGCGAAGGGGGTGCTGGCGATGCGGATCGAGGTCCTCGGGCGGGCGGCGCACAGCTCGACGCCGTGGCTCGGCGACAACGCCGTGCTCAAGGCGATCGATGTATTCCGCGCGATCGAGTCGCTGCCGTTCTCACGTGAGTCCTCGGAGCTGTTTGACCGCCCGTCGATCAACCTCGGGCGTATCCAAGGCGGCGACGCGCTCAACAAGGTCCCCGACCAGTGCGAGATGGCGGTCGACATCCGCTACCTGCCCGGGCAGGACCCGGAGGAGATCCTGGCCCAGGTCGGGGCGCTCCCGGACATCCAGGTGACGCGCACGTTCATTCACCCGACCGTGTCGGTCTCCCGGACCGACCCGTACGTGCGGGCGCTGCGCGAGGCGGTCACCCGCTCGATCCCGGGGGAGGCGCTGAGCGTCGGTCGCGACGGCGCGTCCGACGCGGCGGCGTTCCTTGCCGCTGGGATCCCGGCGGTCGAGTTCGGGCCCGAGGGCGCTGGTCACCACGGTCCCGAGGAGTGGGTGTCGATCTCGTCGCTGGCTCGCTACCGCCGGTCGCTGCGCGACTTCGTGCGGGCGCTGCCGATGCGGCTCGGTGAGGACGCTGCCGCCGAACAGGGGCTTCGGGCGATCGAAG
>DATKFF010000638.1:0-3281 GCA_035511595.1 Solirubrobacteraceae bacterium
GCGTTACCTCTCCGCACCCACGACCGCCGGCGCCCGTCGCGCGAGCGTCCGCTGCTTCACGCAGAGCTCAGATAGTCGCGCACTTAGCGAGGTCGGCCTGCCGCGCCTTCCACGGAGCTGACCTGAAACGCCTTGGCGACCAGGCCACGCTTGCGCTCGACCCGGACGACCTGTCCGGAACCCCATCGCATCGAGCCAACTCCACCGCTCGGCCCGTTAGATGGTTGTTAGATGTTTGCGGCCTCAACAAAACGACAAGGGCCACCTTGCGGTGGCCCTTGGGGTCTCGGTCGGCCGGTTTGCAGGGCTTTTTGGGGTCCTGCGCCTTGTCGGCCTCGATAGCGGGGGCGGGATTCGAACCCGCGACCTTCGGGTTATGAGCCCGACGAGCTACCAGACTGCTCCACCCCGCGGTGGACTCTTATTGATAGCACGTCGCAGGCCGATTTCTCAAGGTCCGCAGGCCGCGCCAACCGCGCACCGACACCACGCGTGGGACGGCGTCAGTCCTGGTTCAAAGTCGTTTCAGACTTGGAACCTCCATGTCTTGATCCGTAGCAGCGGGATCCCGCAAGCTGCGGGCATGGCAACACTCGAGCAGAAGATCGTGGCCGAACGCGATGCACTCGACTTGATCGAGCGGTATGGACTTCCGGAGCCGGACGACGTCGAGTACGGCTGCGCGTGTATCCGGCTCATCTGGTGGGAGCCCAAGGCGGCCCTGATCATCCAGATCGATCCGCCTCCGCCGGGATGGGTGTTTGGTGAGGACCTCCGTGACCTCGATGACCTCCGCAACATCCAGGACCTAGCCGACAGCGCCAATCTGGACGACCTCCCGGACATTCCCATCGACGGACCGGACAACGGCAACCACTAACCCAGGCGTTTCGGCGCCCCCGCCTCGGGTAGCAGAACTAAAACCTTGCCCGCTGGTCGGGCCAGCCCGGCCCAAGGATGAAGCGGGTAGTCGGAGGGAGGAAGAGATGTCCACAGGCCTCATCATCGCGATCGTCGTAGCGGTCGTGATCGTCCTAATCGCCGCAGTCCTAATCGTCCGCGCGCGTGATCGAGTGCGCGTTGCGAGGCGGGAGCGTGAGTTGGGTCGCCGCCGCGAGGCAGCGGTCGGCGAACAGCGCGAAGCCGCAGAAGCCCGCTCTGAGCGCGCCGATGCCGCTCAGCAGCGCGCTCGCATGGCTGAGCTCGAGGCGGAGCGCGAGCGTGCGGAGGCAGAGCTCCACAACCAGCGCGCCCAGATTCACGAGCGGGGCCTCGCCGATGACCAACTGGTCGAAGACGACGAACGCGACGATTTCGCCGGGACCTCGGCGGGATCGGAGCGCCGCGACGCCGAGCGCGGGCCGCGGGACGCTGGGACCGGGCGCTACTAACCGGTCGCGACAGCAGCGCGGGCGCTGGGAGCAACCGGCGCCCGCACGTCGTCGCGCGATCCAAATCCGGGTACGACGCGCGCGCTGACAGCTGCACCGAGCACATCGTCGGGATCGGCCAGCTCGCGTTCAGCGGCCTCGGGCTGTACCTCGAGACCGACGAGGCGAACGAGGGCGCGCGCGCTTTCACCGAGAAGCGAGCGCCGGACTTCGGCCCGTACCGCGCAACCGCCTCGAGCTAGCGACGCCCGGAGCCGTCAGATCAGCGGCGTCGCGCCCTTGAGCACGGCGTCGAGCAGCCCCGGAAACCGGCTCTCGAGATCGTCGCCGCGCAGCGAGGTCACCCGCTTCGTCCCGACGACGCGCTGGCGGATCAGGCCGGCCTCGCGCAGCACCTTGAAGTGATGCGTGCGCGTCGACTTGACGATCGGCAGGTCGAAGCTGTTGCAGGTGTGCTCGCCGCCCTCGGCCGCGAGCCGGACGACGATCCGCAGCCGCATCGGGTCGCTCAGCGCGTGCAGCACGGCGGCGAGCTCCATCGCGGCGGGCTCGGGATGCGGAAGCGGCTCTGACTCCGCCTCGGTTGTCTCGGCGACAACGATCCCTGTGGTCAACGTACCCATTCTCTCCCCTGATTGTACGACGGTCATCGAACCTTTGATAGTATGTACGAAAGTTATCGTACTCGACGCGCTGGAGGGCAATGACGAACGCCATCACGACCGAGCAGCGACCGCTCACCAACGGAAGCATCGACGGTCAGACAAGCAAGGGCTCGAGCATCGTCGAGCACCCGCATCTCACCGCAACGCTGCTGCTCTCGTGCCTGGCGCAGTTCATGGTGATCCTCGACGTCTCGGTCGTCAACGTCGCGTTGCCGTCGATCCGATCGGGGCTCCACTTCTCCGAGGCGGACCTCCAGTGGGTCGTCAACGCGTACACGGTCACGTTCGCCGGCTTCCTGCTGCTCGGCGGGCGCGCCGCCGACCTGCTCGGCCGCCGGCGGGTGTTCGTCTCGGGGCTCCTGCTGTTCGCGCTCGCCTCGCTGGCGGGCGGGATCGCGCAGTCCCAGGGCGAGCTGATCGCCGCCCGCGCCGTGCAGGGGCTCGGCGGCGCCGTGATCGCACCGGCCTCGCTCTCGATCCTCACAACGACCTTCGCCGAGGGCGCGGCGCGCAACCGCGCGGTCGGCATCTGGGGCGCGATGGGCGGCGCCGGCGGCGCCGCCGGCGTGCTGCTCGGCGGAATCCTCACCGACCTCCTCAGCTGGCGCTGGATCCTCTTCATCAACGTCCCGATCGGGATCGGCGCCGCGCTCCTCAGCTACCGCTACATCATGGAGAGCCGCGGACTCGAGCGGACCCGCAACTTCGACCTGGCGGGCGCGCTCACGGCGACGCTCGGCCTGTCGCTGCTGGTGCTCGGGATCGTCCGCACCGACACGACCGGCTGGGGCTCGCCGCAGACGCTCGGCGTGATGACGGTCGGCGTCGGGTTGCTGGCGCTGTTCGTCGCGATCGAGGGGCGGTTCGCGAAGGCGCCGCTGATGCCGCTGCGGATCTACGCCTCACGCACGCTGAGCGCGGCGAACGTCGTGATCTTCCTCGTCGGCGCCGCGGTGTTCGCGATGTGGTTCTTCCTCTCGCTCTACCTCCAGCAGGTGCTCGGCTACTCGCCGATCAAGGCGGGGCTGTCGTTCCTGCCGATGACGCTCTGCATCGTCGCCGGGTCGGCGCTCGCCTCACGTCTCGTGACGCGGATCGGCGCGAAGCGGATCCTGGTCGTGGGGATGGTCTTCCAGGCGGTCGGGCTGTTCTGGTTCACCGACATCACCGCCAGTGGCGGCTACCTCGCCGAGGTGCTCGTACCTTCGCTGCTCGTGGCGATCGG